>NZ_JBFUHN010000066.1:0-41222 GCF_056402375.1 Variovorax sp. P4_B10
GCCTCCTCCTTTATTTCGCTGCGCAGAGCACACCATCGGCGTGATCGCTCAGCGCAGCGGTTGATCGGCCAGCACGAGAGCAGCGCTCATCGTGCACAGGGCACCGGGTGCTCCCCGCAGCGAAATAAAGGAGGAGCGAAGCGGGGGACATTCGCGGAGGGGAGTACCCGGTGTCCTGCGCACGCACCCCGAACGCCCCCCCCGACAGACTCTCAGAGTTCACCCTCAGGCACGATAGGCGCCAGCAGAAACACCTGGAGCCTCAGCAAGGCGCCAGCTTCAGGCTCCTCGGTCAACATCTTCTCGGTGCCATCCTGCCGCGTGACCCATTCCGTGGAATGGCCATCGGGCGCCAGGCGCAGCAGGTAGGCGCTGGATTCGAAGTCCATCATGCCCAGCAATTCACTGGCCAGCGCGGGGCTGTCGATCAAGAGCCCCAGCTCGGTGTTGCGCCGCTCCGAGCGGTTGTCGAGGTTCATCGAGCCGACGAACAGGATGCGGCGGTCGATCACCGCGATCTTGGCGTGCAGCCGCCCGAACGATGCGCCGAAGCGCCCCAATCGCGAGCGCTGGCGCGAAAGCCCCGGGCTCAGCTCGTGGATCTCGACGCCGGCCTGCAGCATCGGGGTGCGGTAGCGCGTGTAGCCGGTGTGCACCAGCGGCTCGTCGGTCGCGGCCAGCGAATTGGTCAGGAGCCGCAGCCGGACATGGCGCAGGCGAAGCTGCTGCATCGATTCGAGCCCGATCTGCCCCGGCACGAAGTACGGCGAGGCGACGAACACCTCCTCGGTGGCCGCGCGCATCGCCTCGACCAGGCGCGCACGCACGGTCCCTTCGCGCGTCGAGTCCTTGCTGCCCGCGACCTTGTCGGGCGGATCGGCAAAGGCGTGCGCGGTGGCGGCGGTCAGTTCGAGGCGGCCCCGTTCGAGCTGCTCCAGCGTCGTCGTGTAGCGCTTCAGCCGCTCGGGCACGCCCATGTCCCGCGGCCACTCGGGCGCCGCGGTGAGCACGTCCAGCCTTGCCCGCTGCGCGTCGGGGCCGCCGGGGTACGCGACCAGCGATTCGATCGGATAGACGTACTCGCTGTTCCAGTAGGTGTCGAAGGCGGTCGACAGCTCGCGCACCACCGGGCCGGCGGCGAGCACATCGAGATCGACGAAGTTGTTCTCGTTGGCCCGCATGAAGTACGCGTTCGCGATGTTGCGGCCACCGGCCACGGCCATCGCGTTGTCGGCGACCAGCAGCTTGTTGTGCATCCGGTGGTTGATGCGGCCGAAATCCGCCAGGGAGCTCGCGAAGCGGCCGGCAAAGGACGCGCGGCCACCGGGAAACGGATTGAAGAGCCGCACCTCGACGTTCGGGGAGGCGGCGAGCGCGAACAGCAGTTCGTCTTCGCCGACCGTGTAGAGGTCGTCGATGAGCAGCCGCACGCGAACGCCCCTGTCGGCCGCGTCGCGCAGGGCGCGGAACAGGGCCTTGCCGGTGTCGTCGTTGTGCAGCACGTAGTACTGCACGTCGAGCGTGCGCTGCGCGCGGGCCGCGAGTTCGAGGCGCAGGCGGAAGGCGTACCAGGCCAACGGCTCCAGCCGGAATCCCGAGAGCGCGGGATCGGGCAGCGAAGCTGCGACGATGGCGCCCAAAGGCGTGGACGTGCCAGGCGCAATGGCGGAGGAAGGCGCACGGGCCGGATTCGACGGGAGCGCCACGCAGCCCGCGATCGCGGCAAACAGGGTCAACGCGGCGGCTTGGAATGCGAGGCGCCGGATCGCCCGATGGATGGAAGTCATCACGCCGGATTCGAGCATCCGCCGGATGGCGCGTCCAGCCAATCGGATTGAGCCGGACTTTCAATCCAATCAACTTGCGAAAGCCAGGACCGGGACCACTTCCTCCACAGCCGCTGTTGGCGCATGATCGCCGGCCACGACGCCGGACAACCCTCCACCCATGACCATCCACGAACTCGACTTCCGCAAGATCGATCTCAACCTGCTGGTGGTCTTCCACGCGCTCATGCAGGAGCAGAGCGTGTCGCGCGCAGCAGCCCGGCTGTACCTCGGGCCGTCGGCCGTGAGCATGTCGCTGCGGCGGCTGCGCGAGCTGTTCAACGACGAGTTGTTCATCCGCTCGGGCGCAGGCATGGTGCCGAGCGCGCGGGCCGACGAGCTGGCACCGGCCATTGCGCAGTTGCTCGAAGGTGCGCACCGGCTGGTCTATCGCAGCGGTGCCTTCAACCCCAACGAGGTGGCCCATGTGTTCCGTCTCGGCGCGTCGGAGACCTGCGAGGCCGGCGTGGTGTCGCTGCTGCTCGCGGAGCTTCGCCGGCTGGCGCCGCTGGCTTCGCTGGTGGTGCGGTCCATCGACGCCACGCGGGTGGCCGGGATGCTGGACACGGGCGACATCGAGCTGGCCGTGGGCTACTTCAGGAACACGCCGGCGCACCAGCGCTGCGAAACGCTCTGCCACCACGACTTCGTCTGCCTCTTCGATGCGCGGCAGATCGGCCACCTGCCGGCGATGACGCTCGAGACCTACCTCGAGCACGAGCACGTGCTGGTCTCGCAGCGCGGCGACCTGGCGGGCGCCGTGGACGACCGCCTCAGGGAACTCGGCCTGTCGCGCCGCGTCGTGGCCTGCGCGGCGCGTTTCTCGGCCCTGCCTTCCTGGCTGACGCGCTCACCGCTGGTGGCCACGCTGCCGGCGGACATCGCGCAGGAAATGGCGCGCACGCATGGCCTCGAGACACGGCCGCTGCCCTTCGACATCGAGGGCTACGACATCCAGATGGCCTGGCATCGGCGGCTGGACGAGGACAAGGCCGCGCAGTGGTTCCGCACGCTGGTCCAGCGGGTGGCGCTGGAAACCCTGCCGGCCCTGCGGGAGGCCGTGGCCGCCTGAAGCCAGGCATGGCATGGCATGGCATGGCATGCATCGTGCAAGATTGCAGCCATGCTCCCCCTGTCCCCCGATTCGCTGCGCCAGCGCCTACGTTCCTTTGCCTCCCGCGCGCAGCCACTGCGCATATTTCTCACGCTCGGCAGCCTGATGGCGGTGTGCGGCTTCACCGGCCATCCCGATGCGGTGATCCCCTTGTTTCTCGGTGCCATCGCCAGCGCGTTGGCCGAAACCGACGACAGCTGGCGCGGGCGGCTTCGCGCGCAGCTCGTCACGCTCGGCTGCTTTGCGGTGGTGTCGTTCTCGGTCGAGGCGCTGTTCGGCATGCCGCTGCTCTTCATCGCGGCGCTGGCGTTCGCAGCCTTCTGGCTCACGATGCTGGGCGCAGTGGAAGCACGGTACAGGGCCATCGCCTATGCGACGCTGATCCTCGCGATGTACGCCACGCTCGGCATCGAGAACCAGGCCACGCACGGCCACGACGGTGGACGCGAGCCGCTGCTGCTGCTGGCCGGCGCCGCCTGGTACGGCGTGTTCTCGGTGCTCTGGTGCGCCGCCTTTCCGGCACAGCCGGTGCAGGCGCGGCTGGTTTCGCTCTTCACCGTGCTCGGCAATTTCGTGCGCTTCAAGGCCTCTCTGTTCGAGCCGCTGCGCGGCATCGACATCGCGCAGAAGCGGCTCTCTCTCGCGCAGCTCAATGCCGAGGTGGTGGCCGAGCTGAATGCCGCCAAGGAAAGCATCTTCCGCCGCATCGGCGCGCGGGCGCCGACCGGGCGCATCTCGCGCTACCGCGGGCTCTACCTGATCGCACAGGACGTGCACGAGCGCGCCAGCTCCTCGCACGACGACTACAACGCGCTGGCCGATGCCTTCTTCCACAGCGACCTGCTGTACCGCTGCCAGCGCGTGCTCGGGCTGCAGGGGCTGGCCTGCCAGCGCCTGGCCGCCTCGATCGCGCGGCGCGAGCCTTTCGACACCGGCGTCGAGACGGTGCAGGCGCTGGCCGACCTGCGCGGCGCCATCGAGCACGAACGGGCGCGCGCGACCACGCCGCAGCGGCTCACGCTGCTCGCCTCGGTCGAGGCGCTCGCGCGCAACCTCGCGCAGCTCGACGGCCAGCTCGCCGGTGCGAGCGAGCCTTCCGCCCGCGCCGGACGGACCGAAATGGGCCTGTTCAACCGCTCGCCGCGTTCCTGGCGCGATGCGGTGGAGCGCGTGCGGCGGCAGCTCGCGCCGCGCTCGCCGCTGTTTCGCCATGCGCTGCGGCTGGCCATCGCGCTGACCGCGGGCTACGGCGTGATGCACCTGATCCATCCCGCGCAGGGCTACTGGATCCTGCTGACCACGCTGTTCGTCTGCCAGCAGACCTATGGCGACACCATCTCGCGCATGGGCCAGCGCATCGCCGGCACCGCACTCGGCGTGGTGGCCGGTTGGGCGCTGCTGCAGCTGTTTCCGCAGCCGCTGGTGCAGTCGGCGATCGCGGTGGTGGCCGGCATGCTGTTCTTCGCCACCCGCGCCACGCGCTACCTGCTGGCAACGGCCGCGATGACGCTGCTGGTGCTGATGTGCTTCAACCAGGTGGGCGACAGCGGCCTGCTGCTCGTGCCGCGGCTGGTCGACACCGCCATCGGCAGCGCCATTGCCGGCCTCGCCGTGCTGCTGGTGCTGCCGCACTGGCAGGCGCGCCGCATCAACGAGCTGGCGGCGACGGCGATGCGCAACCACGCTGGCTACCTGCGGAAGATCGTCGAGCAGTACCGCACCGGCCCGCGCGACCACCTCGACTACCGGCTTGCGCGGCGCAACGACCATAACGCCGATGCGGCGCTGTCGACCGCGGTGTCGGACATGTTCCGCGAGCCGGGCTATGTGCGGCCGCGCGCCGGTGTCGCGCTGCGCTTCCTGATCCGTTCGCACACGCTGCTGAGCTATCTGTCGGCGCTCGGCGCACACCGCGCCGCGCTGCCCGATTCGCCGCACCTGGCGGTGTTGCGCGATGCGGCCGAAGGCGCGGCAGCGGCGCTCGATTCGCTCGCCGGCGAACTGGAGAACGGGTCGGTCACGGACGGTGCGGCCACGGAGGCGGCCATGCGCGCGGCGCTGGCGAACGTTGTCGCGCCGGGCGGCGACGCCGGTGCGGAGGCACGCACTTTCCACACCGAACTGGCCCTGATCTGGTTGCAGATCGACGCACTGCGCACCCATGCGCGCGAGTGGCTCCAACCCGAGGACGGCGCGGCGGTGGCCGAGCCGGCGCCGGCGCAGGGGCGCGAAACGTCCGACCGCCCCGGTCGGTGAAACGGCGTGCCAAAAACCGTGCCGGCACGCGCCGGGTAAAATCGCGGCTTCATGTCCCGCTGGTTTGCCGCTTTCGTCCTTGCCATCATGTTGTCGTGCTACGGCTTTGCCGTGTTCGCGCAAGGCCTGGTGGGCGCCGCCGGTCACGCCGGTAGCGGCACGCAAGCCTGCGTGACCAGCGTGTCGTTGTCCGACGCGCACGCCGGCGACGCCATGGAGGTCGCTGAAGACCTCCCCTCCCATGACGAGGCAGGCTCGGAACACGCCGAGCTGGTCGATGGCCGGCACCCGGCACCGGCGCCGCTTCTCCTGTCGGAACAACCGCGCGGACTCGCCCTGGCGTCCACGCTCTCGCCGCTCCTCGATCGGCCCAAGCGGCCACCCCGCGGCACCGCCCTCGCCGCCTAGGCTCCGCCGCGACCTGGATGGAGCCCTTTGGCGGCTCCTGCCTTCCCGATCCGACCGTGTTGCCGCATTCCGGCGCCGCTTGCATCGCGAACACACCGCCCATCCCGTGCCATACCGCGTCCCCCGTGACGCCCGATCAAGGAATCCCCATGAACAACAGCCCATCGGCTTACCACCCCAGCCTCGGCGCACCGGTCGCCTCGGCCCAGGAACGCAACCGCGTTCTGCGCAACACCTACTGGCTGCTCGCGCTGTCGATGGTGCCCACCGTGCTCGGCGCCTGGCTCGGCGTCTCCACCGGCCTGGCGCGCGCCATGTCGCCGGGGATCGGCCTGATGGTGTTCCTCGGCGGCGCCTTCGGCTTCATGATCGCCATCGAGAAGACCAAGGAATCCGCGGCCGGCGTGCCGGTGCTGCTGGCCTTCACCTTCTTCATGGGGCTGATGCTGTCGCGCCTCGTCGGCACGGTGCTCGGCCTGTCCAATGGTGCCAGCCTCGTGATGACGGCATTCGCCGGCACCGGCGCGATCTTCCTGGGCATGGCCGCGCTCTCGTCAATCATCAAGCGCGACCTGCCGGCCATGGGCAAGTGGCTCTTCATCGGCGCAATCTTGCTGCTGGTGGCCGGCATCGCCAACTTCTTCATCCGGTCGAGCGCGCTGACGATGACCCTGTCGGTCGCCGCCATCGGCATCTTCTCGGCCTTCATCCTGCACGACCTGAAGCGCGTGAAGGACGGCCTGGAAACCAACTACATCTCCGCCACGCTGGGCGTCTACCTCAGCATCTACAACGTGTTCCAGTCGCTGCTGGCCCTGCTGGGCATCGCAGGCGGCCGGGACGAATAACGCTTTCGAAGGAGCCTCACCATGCGCCTCACCACCAAGGGCCGCTTCGCGGTCACCGCGATGATCGACATCGCACTGCACGGCCGCTCGGGTCCGGTCACGCTGGCCTCGATCAGCCTGCGCCAGCGGGTCTCGCTCTCCTACCTCGAGCTGCTGTTCGCCAAGCTGCGCCGCAACGACCTGGTCGAATCGACCCGGGGCCCGGGCGGCGGCTATTCGCTCAGCCGCAAGGCCGCGCTGATCAGCGTCGCCGACATCGTGCTCTCCATCGAGGACAACGATGCCGAGGCCACCCGCCGGCGAGGCGGCGACCCGGCGGGCGACGCCGGCCGCTGCGAGGTCGACGACCTCTGGGCCTCGGTCAGCCTGAGGGCGGTCGAGTTCCTGAAGTCGATCTCGCTGCAGAGCCTCGTCGACGAGCAAAAGGCCAAGGGCGTCCTGCCGGCGACCAGCGCGGCCGGCAGCAGGCGAACGACGGTGGTCGGCACGCCGGCCCGCAAGCCGTTCGTGGTCGATGCGCCCAACTCGGTGTTCGCACTGGGCCGGCGCCAGCAGCGCGCGAGCTGAGGCCTCAGCGCGGCTCGGCGGCCGCCGGTCGTTTTTGCATGCCGGGCAAGGTCCATCCGAAGGTCATGCCCGCCGCCGCGATCAGGATGGCCGCGGCGCCGGCGAGCTGGGCCGGCGCGAGGCGCTGGCCGAAGGCCACGAAGTCGACGCCGATCGCCACGAGCGGATAGATGAACGACAGCGCGCCCGCGACCGTCGTGGGCAGCTTCTGGATGGCGCCATACAGCAGGATGAACACCAGCCCGGTGTAGATCACGCCCATTGCCAGGTGCGTGCCCCATGTCCCCGCGTCCGTGGGCAGCGCCTTCAGGTTCGCAAATGGCGCGAGCAGCACGATGCCGACGCAGACCTGGATCAGCGCGATGAGATGCGGCGCCATGCCGTCGAGCTTCTTCGCGACGATGGCGGCCACCGCGTAGCAGAAGGCCGCGCCCAACGCCATCAGCACGCCCATGAAGTAGGCCGTGCCATCGCCATTGCCGCCGCCGTGCTTGGCCTGCGCCACCAGCACGACACCGGCGAATGCGATGCAGAGCCAGCCCACCTTCATGGCCGTCAGCCGTTCCGAAAACAGCAGCGCACCCAGCGCGACCAGCATGAAGGGCTGCGTGTTGTAGACCGCCGTGGCGATCGAGATCGACGCGCGCGAGAAGGAGGCGAAGATCAGCACCCAGTTGGCAACGAGCGCTACGCCGCCGAACGCGGCAAGGGCGAAGGTGCGAAGCGTGAGGCCGCGGCGCAGCACGCCCAGCACGATGCACGCGGCCAGCAGCGTGGCCGCGCCGAACACGCAGCGCCAGAACAGCAGGTCGGCCAGCGGCTGGCCGGAGCGCACGACGAACCATCCGATGGTCCCGGAAATCACCATGGCGGCGCTCATCTCGAGCGCGCCGCGAAGCTTCATTTGCATGGTTTCGAGCGTGCCAGCTTTCAGAACGGATGGAAATGCTTTAAAAAAGGCAAAGGTATCCGATTGCCATCGAAAATTAGGCTCACCACCCAAACCATCGGAGATCGCGCATGCTGGACGACATCGACCAGGACATCCTGACGGCGCTCGGCGCGAACGCGCGCATGTCGCTCAAGGACCTCGCCCAGCAGGTGGGCCTCTCTTCGCCCAGCGTGGCCGAGCGGCTGCGGCGGCTGGAAGAGCGCGACGTGATCCGCGGCTACACGCTGGCGCTGAACCCCAAGGCGCTCGGCTACCAGTTCCAGGCCATCGTGCGCATTCGCCCCCTGCCGGGCCAGCTGCAGGCGGTGCAGAAGCTGATCGAGGGCACGCCGGAGTTCTGCGAGTGCGACAAGGTCACGGGCGAGGACTGCTTCATCGCGCGGCTCTTCCTGCAATCGCTCGAGCAGCTCGACGGGATTCTCGACCGCATCGCCGCGAAGGCGGAGACCAACACCTCGATCGTGAAGGCGCACACCATCCCGCGGCGGCTGCCGCCGTTGCGGCCCGCCTAGTTTCCTAAGGCCAGAGCTGCCGCAGGATTTCCGGCAGCATGCCGTCGACGAAATCCTTCGTGCAGTGCGTGCCCGCCTGCTCGCCGAACTTCTCGTCGAGCGCCAGATGCGCGAAGCCATGCACCGTGGACCAGGCCGCCAGCACGGTCGCCTGCGTCGCACGGTTCAGCGGCTTCTCGCGGCCCCAGCCCGTGTAGTCGCGCACCGCCATCTCCAGTTCGGCGAAGGCCGCATCGCCGGCTTCTTTCAGCCGCCCGTCCTGCATCAGCCGGTCCTTGCGGAACATGAGCTGGAACCGCCCGGGGTACGCCAATGCGAATTGCACGTAGCCCATGCCCTGGCCGCGCAACCGGCGTGCGGGGTCCTTGCCGCCTGCTGCCGTGCCGTCGCGCAGGCAGCGCGTGAGTTCCTCGAACCCCAGGATCGAAACCTCGGTCAGCAGGCCCGCTGCACTGCCGAAATGATGCAGCGGCGCGGCGGGCGACACGCCCGCGCGCCGTGCCACCTCGCGCAGCGTGAAGCCCTCGATGCCGCGCTCGGCCAGCAGGCCCTCGGTGGCCTGGATCAGCGCCGCGCGCAGGTCGCCGTGGTGATAGGGCGCGGGAGCTTCCGCCGTTTTTCTGGCCGCCATGGCTGCTTGCCGTCCGGGTGTTTTGGAAGCACGAACTTTACACCGTTCAAATTCCAATGGTATTTTTATCTAAACACTGTCAAGATATGGCCGATCCATTCCCGGCTTGACCCTTTCCAGCACGCGATGCCACCCATGTTCGATTCACTCTTCAGCGCAGGCAGCACCATCGCGCTGCCCGCCTGGGCCGCCCTCGGTGCGGCACCCTGGCTCGGCCGCGCCAAGCCCGCCATCTGGGCGGCGACTGGCATCGTCATTCCCGTGGGGCTGGGGCTGGCCTACTGGTGGCTCATGGCGACGTACTGGTCTTCCGCGGCGGGCGGAGGCTACGACTCGCTCTCTGCCGTGCATGCGCTGTTCCAGCACCCGGGCCTGCTCACGGCGGGATGGTTCCACTACCTCGCCTTCGATCTTTTCGTGGGCACCTGGATCGCGCGCGAAGGCGAACGCGCGGGCATCGCGCCGGTGCTGCTCATTCCCTGCTTTGCGCTCACCTTCCTGTTCGGGCCGGTGGGCCTGCTGGCCTTTCTGGCGCTGCGGGTGGCACCGGCCTGCGCGCGAGTGGCGCGCGAACTGCACCGCCGCCAGCCGCAGCTGGCGATGTTCGGCGGCCTGCTGCTGGCGATCATGGTTCCCGCGCTGGTGGCGAGCTACCTGGACCCGCGCACGCTGAACGGCGTCGGCGTCTGGGTCAAGCCGCTGAAGTTCATGGCCTCCGTGAGCCTCTATGCGCTGACCTCCGCCTGGCTGCTCGGCGACCTGCCGCGCGAGCGCCGCGGGTCGGCCGCCGAACGCGCCATCGTCGCCGTCGTCATCGCCACGGGCGTCTTCGAGGTCGGCTACATCACGCTGCAGGGCGCGCTGGGGCAGGCCTCGCACTTCAACAACGACTCGACCTTCCATGCCGTCATGTACGTACTGATGGGCGTGGGCGCRCTCTCGCTCAATGCCACCGCGTTGCCGCTGGCATGGCAGATGGCGCGCCATGGCGGTGCRCTGCCGCCGGCCTATCGCCTGGCCGCGGTGCTCGGCCTGGTGCTGACCTTCGTGGCCGGCGCGGGCGCGGGCATGGCCATCAGCCAGCACGAGGGGCCGACCATCGGCGCGCTCGCCGGCGGCGCGGTGCTGCCGCTGCTCGGCTGGTCGGCCACCGGGGGCGATCTGCGCGTGGCGCATTTCCTGGGGGTGCACGCACAGCAGGTCCTGCCCATCGCCGGCGCGCTCATTGCGACGTGGCGCGTTCCGGCGGGCCGCGCGGCGGTATGGCTGGTGACCGCAGGCTACGCGGCGGCCGTTCTTTACGCATTCAGGCTGGCCTATGCGGGCGTGCCACTCGTTTCGCTGGGGGCCTGACATCGCGCCGGAGAAGATGCTGGCGCGGCGCCGACAACGGAATCCCGTGCTGCCAGACGGGGGCAGTTCGAATCTCATGGGCATGAGCCGCCGCCTATCCTTGATGAACGTCCGGCCCGGACATCGTGGCGGCCGACACCCCCTCATCACTGGAGCTTTCGCATGTCCCTGCAAGATTTCAAGGTTCTCACGTTCGACGTTGTCGGCACGCTGATCGATTTCGAGGGCGGCATGCTCGCCTACCTCCGCTCGGCGGTGCCCGATGCGCGCGTGAGCGACGACGAGTTCCTCGCCGCCTACCGCAAGGCACGCGCCGACGGCAAGGCCGGCTGGTACCCCGACGACCTGGAACGCTGCTGGCACGCCATCGCACCCGGGTTGGGACTGCCCGACTCCGATGCGCTGGCCCAGGGACTGCGCGATTCGGTCGCGCAGTGGCCGGCATTCCCGGATTCGGTGGACGCATTGAAGCGGCTGCACAAGCGCTTCAAGCTGGTGACGATGACCAACGCGCAGCACTGGGCGCTGGCCCATTTCGACAAGACGCTGGGCTCGCCCTTCGACATGCTGCTGAGCTGCGACGACGCGCTGTGCGAGAAGCCCGATGCGCGCTACTTCGCCTATGCCCGCGGCCGCTTCGAAGGCGCCTGGGGCCACAAGCAGGCCGACAACCTGCACGTGGCGCAAAGCCAGTACCACGACATCGGCATCTCGAAGGAACTCGGCATCACCACCTGCTGGATCGAGCGCCGCCATGCGCAGAAGGGCTCCGGCGGCACCATCGAGTCGAAGCGCACCGAGCCCGACTACCACTTCCACACGCTGGCCGAACTGGCTGATGCGGTCGAGGCCGGGCGCTGACCATGGGCATCACCGTTCTGCACCAGTCCGCCACCCTCGGCGGCCTGCAAGACCAGGGCACGCCCGCGCGTCCGCTGAGCAAGGTCTTCGTCGTGATGGCGATGTAGCTTTGCCAGCTTGTCCGCACGAATTCTGAGAACGACCTGGGAGCCATCGACGCGGTCTTCGCCCGAAGGGCTGGCAGTGCCGCCTTGCCGGAGGTCGATGCCGTGGCTCCGCTGCCTGGGGCGCATCGTCGCCGAAGGTACTCAGCGCACCAGATCCTGGAAGCGGTAGTAAGCGCCGACGATAGGAAGAAACCATGGTTTGCCGAAATGGCCGGGAATCGCCGGCCAATCGAAATCCCGCCATGGGTTCAGGTCCGCGCGGCCATCCAGCACTTCCGCCATGATCGCGCCCATGTAGGTCGACATATGGGTTCCGTGCCCGCTGTAACCCATGGAATAGAAGAGGCCGTTGCGCTCTCCGGCCCGCGGTAAGCGGTCGCGTGTCATGTCGACCATGCCACCCCAGCAGTAATCGATACGGGTATCTCTCAACTCGGGGAAGAGTTCCACGAGTGATCGTTGCAGGATGGCGCCGCTCTTCATGTCCGACTTGGGGTTGGTCGTCGCGAAACGCGCGCGACCACCGAACAGCAAGCGGTTGTCTGGCGTGACGCGGAAGTAGTTGACGAAGTTCTTCGTGTCCGTGGTCATCCGGCGCCGCGGCGTCAGTCTATCGAGCACTTCGACCGACAGCGGTTCGGTCACGATGATGAATGCACCCACGGGCACGATGCGACGGCGGAACCAGGCCAATGGCCMCACGGCCGACGTACCGGTCGCAAGCAGAACCTGTTTGGCGCGGATGCTGCCATTCGGCGTTTCGACTTGATGCACCGAGCCGGTTTGGCGCTTGAGGCCGATGACCGGCGTATTCTCGTAAATACGCACGCCGCGCTTCGCTGCGGCCACGGCAAGGCCGTGACCATAACGGCCCACGTGCATGCCTGCGCTCTTGCCAAAGACCAGACCGCCAAAATACCGATCCGACCCGATCTCGTTGCGCAGTTCCGCACGCGTCACCATGTAGGTGTCGGGATCGCACTCCTTCTCCATCAGCGCCTGCGAGCGGGCCAGCTTGTCGTAGTGCTCCGGCTTGGCAGCGAGCTTGAGCTTGCCGACACGCTTGAAATCACAGTCGATGCCTTCCTCCGCGATCAGCGATTCCACCTTGCAAACGCCCGCGTCGAAAGCGCGATAGAGCATGTTGGCGCGCTCTCGCCCGAGCCTGCCCGACAGCGCACAGTAGTCCTGTGCGAAGCCGTTGTTGCACATGCCGCCGTTGCGGCCGGAAGCGGCACTGGCCACGGTCGCGGCATCGAACACCGCAACACTTGCACCTTTCTTCTCCAGCGCGATTGCCGCGGACAAGCCGGTAAAGCCTGCACCGACCACCGCCACATCGACGTTGCCGTTGGGCGCCTGCGTCTGCCCCCCTGTGAATCTCGGCGAGGTATCGAGCCAGTAGGGCATCAGCTTCATGAAAGAACTTTCATCATCTTGGGGATGTAATTGCGTGGACGGTGCGCCGACTCAGCCGAACGACTGATTGGAAAGGGCGAACAGGCGGCCGTCCGCATCGGCATCGATCGGGCGAGCCCGGATGTCTCGCACCATTGGCACTGCATGGCCGACGCAGGGCAGCCCCATGTCGGTCAGCCATGCAGAGAGACCACTGCCTTCGGTCACGTCGATGCGAAGGAACCGGCCGCGAGCTCGCGCGGCGAGTGCGGCGATGAGGTCCATCGCATCGGCGGCAGCATCTGCGCCCGATGCGACCACCGGGCCGATCACCACGCCATGCCCGAATTCCCTCAGGCAGGCGTACGCCGACACACCGGTGCGCCGTTCGGCGACCATCGTCGTTCCGGCGGCGAACAACGCACCCAGCAATGCAGTCCGCTCCATCCCCGTGGCGGCTAGGTCCAACCGGCGCACCCTCTGGACGTCTGCCGCCTGCATGAGACGGACGCTCGCTGGTGTGGCGTCAGAAAATGCCTGTGCCGGCAGCACCGACTGATGCTGAAACACCTGTCCGCGCGCGACAAACCCGAGCTGCGCGTAGAGAGGCAACCCTTCCTGGGTGGCGTTCAGGAACACCGTGCGCTCGCTCGCTTCGTGGAGCAGCTTCCCCATCAAGGCACGTCCCAGACCCCGCCCCTGCATGCCCGGGTCAACGATGATCATGCCCACTGAGGCATGGGTCTCGCCATAGGGCCACCACATCGCCGTGGCGACCAGACGGCCATCAACTTCCGCCGCGAAGCCGCTGCCGAGATCGAAGGCGAAGCGCCAGTCGGCCTCCCGGTATGGCCATCCCAGTGCGGAGGATTGCCTGACCGCGTCCGGCAAGTGATCGGCGCGCAGCGCGGTCAGGTGCGGCACCATTTTTTGCGCCGGCGCGTACAGGCCACTGGAGGGCTTGAACGTCATGGCTGTCTCTAGAAGTCCGCGACCTTGCCCCACGCCGACGACAGGAACCTGTCCGGGTGGTACGGACGGGGATCGACAAGGGGTTCGGCGCCGCTGACGATGTCGGCAATCAAATGGCCGGCCCCAGGGCCAATACCGAAGCCATGGCCACTGAACCCGGCCGCCAGCACGAGTCCGCGCAGGCTCGAGATCTCGCCGATGCCCGGGACACCGTCGGGCGTGCTGTCCACATAGCCGGCCCAGGCCGCCGTGACCGAACTCGCCCTCAGCATCGGCACCAGTTCTACCGCGCGCTTGTACGTCAGGTCTATAACCGATGCGTCCACCTTCGGATCGAGGATGCGCATCCGCTCCATGGGCGTCGGCTTGTCGAGCCGCCAGCGGGACCAGCCTTCATGGCCCGAGCGGACGCCTTCGATTCCGCCGGGCGCGAGATTGCGCCATCTCCGCTGGAACATGGGCAGGAACTGCGGTGCAAAACGCAGAAGTTGCGGCGTAGGGTCCACGCGTCCTCGACCACTGATGGCCAGGGTGTATCCGCCGTCCCCGCGCCGCGTCATGGAGACGCCGGTCGTGTGAAGCGCAGCCGGTATGTCCTTGCTGCCCGTGGCAACCGACAGCACCGTCTGCCGGATTGCAGCCTGGGGAAACCGAATGCCATATTGGCGGCAGAACGAGGATGCCCAGGCGCCTCCGGCAAGCACCGCGATCTTCGTGCGGATGGTCCCGCGCTCGGTGACCACGGCCGAGAGCCGCCCGCCCTCGGTCTCCACGCCCCGCGCCGCACAGCCCTGGTGAACTGTGCCGCCGAGCTTCATGACGGCCCGCGCCACGGCCGGGGCCGCACGGGACGGGTCGGCGGTACCGTCGGTAGGCGCGAAGACACCGCCTTTCCAGGGCTTGCCGGTTGCCCGGCCGCGTTGCGCCGCTTCTTCCGCGGTCAGCATCTGGGTCTTCACGTCGACGGTGCGCGCGAACTGCCCCCAGCGAGCCCAGCCATCCAACTCCTTCTCGCTGTTGCTGAGGTAGAGCAATCCGCATCTCTGGAAGCCCGTCACCTCACCGGTTTCTGCTGTGAATTGCTCCCACAGGTCCAGACTCTTCGTGGCCATCGGCAATTCGCGAGCGTCTCGGTTTTGCTGACGGCACCAGCCCCAGTTCCGGCTCGATTGTTCAGCGCCGACGCGCCCCTTTTCCACGATCGCGACCTTCATGCCACGCTTGGCCATGTAATAGGCGGCAAAAACTCCGATGATGCCGCCGCCAATCACGACGACGTCGGCGTGCGTCGGCAGGTCCGGGCTGGATTCAACGGCAAATAGAGGTGCAGGCATTCTCGGGATGTCCGTTAAGAGTCAGTGAAAAATTGCAAGCATGCTTGCCACTTGTCTGCAGATACGGGAGGCGAGATCAATAGCCAACGACTGCCTTGGTCTCAAGGTATTCCTCGAGTCCATGGATGCCGTATTCGCGGCCGTTGCCGGACCGCTTGTATCCGCCGAATGGCGCGTGGCTGTTCCAAGGCGGGTAGTTGATATGCACCTGGCCGGCGCGGAGTTGCGCCGCCACGCGCCGTGCCCGCTCCCGATCGCCGGACTGCACGCTGGCACTGAGGCCATAGACCGTATCGTTCGCAATCGCGATGGCCTCGGCCTCATCCCGGTAGGGCATGATGACCAGCACGGGGCCGAATATTTCTTCCTGCGCCACTCTCATGCCGGGCGTCACGTCGGAAAACACCGTCGGCCGCACGAAGTAGCCTTGTGTCAAACCGGCAGGCCTGCCCGGACCGCCACAGACCAGCTTGGCGCCGTCTTCTATTCCGCTGGCGATCATCGCCTGCACCCTTGCGTATTGCGCGGCGTTTGCAATCGGACCCATCGACGTCTTTTCATCGCGCGGATCACCGACCGTGATACCGGCCGCCGCTGTCGCTGCCAATGCCTCCACTTCGGCCAGGCGCGATGCGGGCACCAGCATCCGCGTCGGTGCGCTGCATGACTGGCCTGCGTTGCGCATTCCTGCCAACACGCCTTTCGCTACACCCTGGGCGAAATCAGCGTCGTCGAGAAACAGGTTCGGCGACTTGCCGCCCAGTTCCTGCACGACGCGCTTGACCGTCACTGCGGCCGCCTGGGCGACGAGTACACCCGCGCGCGTCGATCCCGTGATGGAGATCATGTCGACATCGGGGTGCGCCGCCAACGCGGCACCGACGACCTCACCCGTGCCACCGACCAGGTTGAACACACCGGCCGGCACGCCGGCATCGTGCATCACTTGCGCGAAGAGCTGCGCGCTGTAGGGCGACAGTTCGCTGGGCTTCAGGACGATCGTACAGCCAGCAGCGATCGCCGGCGCGACCTTGGCGGTGATCTGGTACAGCGGCCAGTTCCACGGCGTGATCAGCGCGCATACGCCGATCGGCTCTTTCGAAATGGCACTGCCGCCCTCGATGGAAAGAAATTTGTAGCGTTGCAGCACTTCCATCTGGGCGCGAACATGCGCGATCCCAAAAGGCACATGAGCGGTCCTGGCGAATCCGATGGGCGTGCCCATCTCCGCCACGATGGCTTGCGCGAACAGCTCCGCACGCTCTTCCAGCAGCGCCAGGATGCGGCCCAGCAGCGCAAGCCGCTCGTCGACCGTGCTTCGCGAGAACGTTTCAAAAGCACGTCGGGCTGCAGCGACGGCAAGGTCGACATCCATCGACGAACCGGCTGCGACACGCCCAACGATCTCTTCGGAAAACGGATTGACGACCGCAATGCTCGCGGCATGGGTACGGTCCTGCCAATGCCCATCGATGTAGAACCGGGAGTCGTCCCAGCTTCGGTTGTCAGTTGCCATGATCGAGCTTTCCGTCCATGAGTAGTTCAGCTGTCGGCACACTGTCGTGTCAGGCGGTAACCCACACCTTGCGGACGGTTTCGATGGTGCGCCACGTCCCGACATAGCCCGGCTTCATGATGAAGCAGTCGCCGGCCTTGTAGGTCAACGGCGGTTGACCTTGCTCCGTGATCTCCACCACGCCGGAAAGGATCAGGCAGAACTCCCACGTGTCTCCTTTGATGGAGTGATTGACGCCGACTGTCGACTCGAACACCCCCGCACGCACCTTGCCGTCTTTCGCGCTGTCGATGTCCCAGTTGCGGCATACGACATCGCCCTCGATAACGCGTTCCGCCGGCGGGCGGTATTCACGCGGCTCGCCGAGTTTTTCGAGGTTGAAAGGGACAAGAAGCTTGGACATGTGGAACCCTGTTCGCATTGGTCGGATGGTGGACCAATGCTAGAGAAAACACTGCCGCGTCGATGCCGAACCATGTACCGGGAAAAGTGAGAAATGCGTGATTGCGAACTTCCACCAGTGGATCGTGCCGCAGCAACGAAAGCCGGGGTTCGGGCCGCGCTTCAGGCCACCTGCTTCGTCAACTCGGGCGCGAAGCGGCCGATCGAGAAACCCTCGATCGGCGTCGAAGTCCGACCGGTGGCGATCAGCTCGGCCATCGTCTCGCCCACGCCGGGGCTGATGGCAAAACCCTCGCCGTTGAAGCCGAAAGCGTAGTGCAAGCCCGGCACGCGCGCGCTGGGCCCCATGACCGGCTGCCAGTCGGCTGTGTAGCCCTCGATGCCGCTCCACACGCGGATCAGCTGCACATGCGCGAAGGCCGGCACGAAGCGGCGCAGCTCGCGCAGCTGCCGCAGCACGTTGTCCGGCTTGACGTAGGCGCGCACGCTGTTCGCATGCGCCGGCCCCTTGAGCCCGCCGCCGAAGACGATGTTGCCGCGTGCGATCTGGCGGAAGTACAGGCCTTCATGCTCGATCGGCGAAGACAAACCGATCGACGGGCCGATGGCATAGGGCAGCGGCTCGGTCACGCCCATCTGCGGGCCGCGCGCCTCCATCGGCACGGCCTCGCCGAACTGCTCGGCCATGCGGTTCGACCACGCGCCGCAAGCGACCAGCAATTGCGGTGCCCGAAAGCGCCGCCCGTCGGCGGTGTGGGCGACGAAGCCCTCTCCGTCGCGCTCGACCTGCATCACCTCGGCATGCTCGACGATGTTCGCCCCGGCGCGGCGGGCCGCCCGCGCAAAGGCCGGACCGGCCAGCCGCGGATTGGCATGGCCGTCGTTCGGCGAGAGCGAACCGCTCACCACCTCGGGCGCGAAGATGCCCCAGCGCTTGCGCAGCTGCTCGGCGTTGAAGAGCTCGAGGTCGAGGCCCAGCGGCTTCACGTCCTTCGCATGCTGCTCCAGCGTGGCGGCCTGCTTTTCGGTGTAGCAGACGCGCAGGTGGCCGTAGGGCACGAACTCCAGGTCTTCGCCCAGCAGTTCCTTCACGCGGCCCCACACGGCGCGCGCGCGGTTGGCCAGCGGCATCTGCGCCAACGCGCGGCCCTGGCGTCGCACGTTGCCGAAGTTGGTGCCGCTGGCCTGGCGGCCCACCAGCTCGCGCTCGAGCAGCGTGACCGACAGGCCATGATCGTGGCGCAGGAAGAAAGCGGCGGTGGTGCCCATGAGGCCGCCGCCAAGGATCAGCACGTCGGTGTTCGTGGTCTCGCTCATTGGATGACCTTCGTGCTTCGCACTGCGGTGCGAGCTTGCTTGGGGCGGCCCGGAGCGGCGCTCATACCTGCACCTCGCGCGTGCTCATCGCCAGCGGCTTGACCGGCGCCTGCGAGCGCAGGCGGCCCACCAGTTCGATCGGCACGCCGCTGGCCTGCGCGACGATCTCGGCCGAGGCATGGCCGCAGAAGCGGCCCTGGCAGCGGCCCATGCCGACACGGCTGAAGGCCTTGGCGCGGTTGACTTCGTGGCTGTCCAGCTCGTTGACGCAACGGCGCAGCTCGCCGGCCGTGACGGCTTCGCAGCGGCACACCACCGCGTCGTCGGGCAACGCAGCGGCTTGCGCATGCGGCCATGGAAAGGCGCGCGCCAGGCCTTCGCGAAAACGGTTCATCCGGGCCAGCGTGCGTTGCAGCACAGCGGCTTCGGCGCCGTAGAGCGCCTGTCCGGGCGCATGGCCCAGGTCGGCCAGTGCCGCGAGCGCCGCCAGACGACCGGCGGCCTCGGCACCATCGGCGCCGAGGATGCGGGCGCCGTCACCCGCCAGGTACACGCTGCGCGTGCTGCTGCGCCCGTCGGCGTCGATGCGCGGCAGCCATTGGCGGCTCACCGGCTCGAAGTCGAATTCGCAGCGCGCGAGATCGGCCAGTTGTGTTTCGGCGCGCAGGTGCCAGCCGAGGCCGACCGCATCGCATGCGAAGCGTTGCTCATGGCCTTGCGCATCGCGCACGGCCACGGCCTGCACGCCTGCGCTGTCGTCGCCGTCGATGCGCAACGGCGTCACGCCCTGCAGCACGGGCACGCCGGCGCGGCGCAGGCCGCGGATCAGCGCCAGCCCGCGCAGGGCCAGCCGCGGCCGCGCGAGCAGCCCGGTCATCGCACGCCATGACTTGGCCGAAGGGGCCGTGTCGAGCACCGCCGCCACCTGGGCGCCGGCCTGCACGTACTGCGAGGCGACGAGGTACAGCAGCGGCCCGCTGCCGAGAAAGACAGTGCGCGCGCCAATGGCGCAGGCCTGCGCCTTCAGCGCGATCTGCGAGGCGCCCAGGCTGTAGCAGCCGGCGCGGTGCCAGCCCGGCACGGGCATCAGCCGGTCGGTGGCGCCGGAGCACACGATCAGCGCATCGAAGGGCAGCACCTGCGGCTCGCCCTCGTGCACCACGTGCAGTTCGCCCTCGCTCAGGTTCCAGGCCAGCGTGTCGCTGCGGTAGTCGACCTGGGCGCGCAGCGCGTCGAAGTCGCGGTGCAGCGCTTGCGCCTTCTCGGCCTCGGTGCCGTAGAGCTTGGCGTAGGGGCGCTTGAAACCTTCGGGCTGGCGGCGGTAGATCTGGCCGCCGTCGCGCCGGCCTTCGTCGACCACCGTGGGCCGCAGCCCGGCCTGCACCAGGGCCTGCGCTGCGCGCACGCCCGCGGGGCCGGCACCCACCACGACCACGCGCGGTGCACTTGCGGATGCGCCGCTCACGCGCCGTTCTCCGCAGCGTGGCGTGCCAGCGACTGCTTCAGGTCGGGCGTCACGGGCCACTGGCCCACGGGCGGCCGCGTGAGCACCGACATACCCGCCTCCACCGTCGTCGAGCAGGCGCGCAGCCGCTCGCCCGAAGCGGCCCACACCCAGCAGTCCTGGCAGGCGCCCATGAGGCAGAAGCCGGCGCGCGCACCGTCGCCGAACTCGCTGTCCCGCACCCGCCGGCCCTGGCTCAGCAGTGCCACCAGCAGCGTGTCGCCGGCCAGTGCGGTGGCCGGTTGGCCGTCGATCTGGAAGGCCAGCGAGGGCCTGTCGGTTTCGGCGAGCCGCACGAAGCGGGCGGGCGGGCGAAGGCTGGAGGTGGGTTCGGGCATGAAAAGTCGAAGGCGCCGGTCACCGCGGGTGGGGAAACAGCCGTTCGATCGGGCAATGCGTCTTGATGAACGGCGACTTGATGACGATGTAGCTGAAGTACTTCGAGATGCCGATGTTGCGTTCGAGCAGTTCCTCGATCACTTCCTGGTAGTGGTTGACGCCGCGCGTCAGGAAGCGCAGCAGGTAGTCGTAGCCGCCGCTCACCAGGTGGCATTCGAGCACCTCGTCCACTTCGCGGATCGCGGCCTCGAAGCGCACGAAGTCCTCGCGGTGATGGTCCTGCAGCGTGACCTCGGTGAACACGGTGAGCGTGTCGCCGAGCTTCTCGAGCCGCAGGTGTGCGCCGTAGCCGGCGATGTAGCCCGCCTGTTCCAGCCGCTTCACGCGGATCAGGCAGGGGCTGGGCGACAGGCCGACCGCATCCGCGAGGTCGACATTGGTCATGCGTCCGTTCTGCTGCAGCTGGGCCAGGATGCGCAGGTCGAGTCGGTCGATCTTGAAAGCTTCAGACATGGCGGTCCTGAGTAACGGAGAGAGTCCGATTCTGCTTCGCCGGCAGGGTCCGGGGGCAGTGCTTTCCCGCTCAGGCCGCCAGCGCCGCGCGCACGTCCGCGGCGTCCAGCACCTCGTCGAGTATTTTCTTCAGGCGCGCGAACATCTGCGCGAACTCGTCTTCGGTGAAGGTGAGCGCCGGCGCAAAGCCGAGGATGTTGTCGCCGAAGGCGCGGAACACCAGCCCGTTGCGGTAGCCCGCGGCAAAGATGCGGTCCGACAGGCCGAGCGCCGCATCGAAGCCACGCTTGCTTTGCTTGTCGCTCACCAGCTCCAGCGCGCCCAGCAGCCCGCGGTGGCGCGAATCGCCCACCAGCGGATGCGCGCGCAGCGCATCGAGCCCCGCCGCAAAATGGGCCGCGCCGCGCTGGCCGTTGGCGAGCACCCCACCCTCTTCATACAGGCGCAGCACCTCGAGCGCGACCGCGGCGCTCACCGGGTGCGCCGAGTAGGTGGCGCCGTGGCCGACCGACGCGCCCGCGGGCGCACCGTCGGCGATGCCGGCATAGACCTTCTCCGACATCATCGTCGCGCCCATCGGCACGTAGCCCGACGTCAGGCCCTTGGCCATGGTCATCAGGTCGGGCTCCACGCCTTCGGCCTCGCAGGCGAACATGGGGCCGGTGCGGCCGAAGCCGGTGATGACCTCGTCCACCACGAAGAGGATGTCGAGCTCGCGCGCCGCATCGCGCATGGCCTTGAGCCAGCCCTTGGGCGGCACGATGACGCCGCCCGAACCCTGGATCGGCTCGCAGAAGAAAGCGGCCACGTTGTCGGCGCCGAGCTCGGCCACCTTGGCGCGCAGCGAAGCCACCGACGCGGCGATCAACGCCTGCGGGTCGGCGCCGTCCGCATGGCGGTACGGGTTGGGCGACGGGATGTAGTGCTGCGTGGGCAGCGGCAGGTCGAAGCCGCGGTGGAAGGCGGGCAAGGCCGTGAGGCCCGCGCCGGTCGACGAGGAGCCGTGGTAGCCGCGCTCCAGTGCAATGAACTGCTTCTTCGACGGCTTGCCGATCGCGTTGTAGTACTGCACGATGAAGCGCACGGCGGCATCCACCGCCTCCGAGCCGCCGAGCGTCATGTACACGCGGGTCAGCGATGCGGGCGTGATCTGCACCAGCTTCTCGGCCAGGCGGATGGCCGGCTCGCTGCTGAAGTGAAAGTAGCTGGTGGCGTACGGCAGGCGCCGCATCTGGTCGGCCGCAGCCTGCACCACGCTCTCCTGGCCGTAGCCCACGTTCACGCACCAGAGGCCGGCGAAGGCGTCGAGCAGTTCGTGCCCGTTCGCATCCGTCAGCCAGGCACCGCGGGCCGAGGCCAGCACGGTGGGGCCTCGCTGCTCGTGCGTGCGCCAGGGCGAGACGGGATGAATGAGGTGGGCACGGTCGATCGCGTCGAGCGTGGCAAGGTGCGGCAATGCGGTGGGATGCGTCATGGCGGTGTCGATTGAGGCGAGAGCGAAGGAAGCTTTCGAATGCCCTCAGCTTAGGCGGCGTGCCGCATGGCGTGGTGCTGCTTTGGGGGTGCTGCGCGAAGCACGCTGCGGTTATGCGACCCGCCACAGCACATCATGCGGTCGGGCTTTTCAGTAACCCTTGGCGCGGTCCACGCGGCCGACCATCGGCTCGCCGGCTTCGAAGCGGCGCAGGTTGTCGAGCACGGCCTCCGCGGCGCTCAGCGGCTGCGTCATGCTCGCGATGTGCGGCGTGAGCTGGATGCGCGGATGGCGCCAGAAGGCGTGCGTGGGCGGCAGTGGCTCGGGGTCGGTCACGTCGAGCACCGCATCGCCGATCTGCCCGCTGGCGAGCGCATCCAGAAAGTCGCGCTCCACCAGGTGCGGCCCGCGGCCCACGTGCACCAGCCCCGCGCCCCTGGGCAGCATCGAGAACAGCTTCGCATCGAGAAAGCCGCGCGTCGAATCGGTGAGCGGCAGCAGGCACACGAGGACGTCGGTGCGCGCCAGAAAGGCGGGCAGCGCGTCGGCACCCGCATGGCACTGCACGCCAACGACTTCATGCTGCGAGCGGCTCCATCCCGCGCAGTCGAAGCCCAACGAGACCAGCYGCGCCAGCACCGCCTGGCCGAGCGAGCCCAGCCCCAGCACGCCCACGCGCCGCTCGCCTGCGGGCCGCACGGGCAGCGGCTTCCACTGTCCTTCCTGCTGCTGGCGCCGGTACTGCGGCATGTCGCGATGCAGGCCGAGCACCGCGTGCGTCGCGTACTCGACCATGCCGCGCACGATGCCGGGCTCGACCATGCGCACCACGGGCAATTCGGGCGGCAGCGCCGCAAAGTCGAACTGGTCCACGCCCGCGCCCGAGGAGAACAGCACCTCGAGATTCGGGAAGCGCTCGGCGATGTCGTCCGGCGGCTCCCATGCTGCGAGAAAGCGCACCTGCGCCGCGTCGCCGATGTCGGGCCAGATGCGGAAGTCGATGTCGGGCCGGCGGCGACCGAACACCTCGGCCCACTGGCGCCCGCGCACGGGGTCGGACTTGTAGAGAAAGGTGAAGGCTCCCATGGACTGCCCCTTCAACCCACGGCCTGGGTCACGATCGCGAACAGCGCCGGCCCTTGCGCCGGCACCGCGAGCGGCTCACCGCGCACCATCGTCGTCGGCGCATCCACGCGCAGCAGGCCGATGCTCTCGAGCCATTCGGCCAGGCCGCTGTCGAAGTCGATGTCGATGCGCGTGAAGTTGCCGGCGTTCAGGCCCGCGAGATGCGCAATCAGCGCCTTCGCGCCCTCGGCATCGGGCGCGACCACGGGCCCGATGGCATGGCCGCGGCCGAAGCGCCGCAGCATGGCGAAGCCCTTCGGCGCGTTGTCGTGGTCGAGCACCACGCAGGCATCGGCGCTTTGCAGCAGCTCGGCAATGAGCGCGTCGCGCGGCATGCCGCGTGCCGCCGCATCGAGTGCCTGCAGCGCGGGCAGTTCGTTGAGCCCCGCGGGCCGCAGCCGCCAGCCGGGCTGCAGCGCGACCAGCGGTGCCGGCAGCGCAATGCCCTGGTGCTGGCGCATCTCGCCGGTGCGCACGAACCCCAGCCGTTCATAAAGCCCCCGCCCTTCCGCGGTGGCGTGCAGCAGCACCGTGCGCTTGTCCAGCCCGTCGAGCAAGGCGCTCATGAGGCGGTGCCCGATGCGGCGGCCCTGGCAGGCGGGCGAGACGATCACCAGGCCGATGGTGGCGTGGCTCTTGCCCCATAGCCAGCGCAGGCCGGTCGCGACGAGTTCGCCGTCGCGTTCGGCCGCGATGCCTTCGGCATGCGAGAACATCTGCTCCCAGTCCGCGGGGCGATGCGGCCAGCGCAGCTCGGCGGACAGCGCATGCGCATGCGGAAGGTCGGCGGCCGTCATCGGTCTGAACACCACGCCATCCGGGGCGGGTGCATTCGAAATAGGTTCGGGCATGGGGAAAACTCTCTGTTGCGAAGGAATGGCGCATCCATCTTGGACGACATTGCGGCGCTGCACCAGACCGAATTCGGCCTCCTTTGCAACTTGCAAGCTTCGGTTGCCGGGCGGCCCGGTTTCGCAATTCGATGCCGCGGCGCGCCCGCATATGCACACAAATGCTGAGGCATCCTGCCTAGGATCGACGGCCACTTCATAGGACCCGCCGCCATGCAAGCCGTCGATCCGCGAAACATCCACCGGCAAGGGCCGGGGACGTCGGGCGTTCGACGCCAACCCGCGCTTCAAAAGCGTGCTCATCGGCTTTGCCGCGGCGCACCGAGGTGCATGGCCGCACGCATGCTGGGCACACCGCACGGCATGCCGTCGCCACCCCCGCAAACCGCAGCTTCGTTTCGGCAAGCGCCGTTTTTCCCTACATACCTCGAGCGGGAGCGTGCTGCAATCGCTTCGTAATGATTTCGTAATGAGCTTGTCGCATTAGCCACCTTTCAAACAGGAACAGAGACCATGACTTTTCGTCCCAAGTACGTGACCTTCGACTGCTACGGCACCCTCACCCGGTTCCGCATGAAGGAGTTGACCCTCGACCTCTTTGCCGATCGCATCCGGCCCGAGCAGATGGAGCAGTTCGTCGCCGACTTCACCGCTTACCGCTTCGACGAGGTGCTGGGCGCCTGGCAGCCCTACGAGGTGGTGCTGAAGAATGCGGTGCGTCGCCTGTGCAGGAAGTGGAAGATCCAGTACTTCGACAGCGACGGCCAGAAGTACTACGACGCCGTGCCCACCTGGGGTCCGCACGACGACGTGGCCGCAGGCCTCGCCAAGGTGGCCAAGGAAATCCCGCTGGTCATCCTGTCGAACGCCTCGGACGACCAGATCCAGAAGAACGTCGCCATGCTCGGCGCACCGTTCCACCGCGTCTACACCGCGCAGCAGGCGCAAGCCTACAAGCCGCGCCTGCAGGCCTTCGAGTACATGCTCGACTCGCTGGGCTGCAACCCGGAAGACGTGCTGCACGTGTCGTCCAGCCTGCGCTACGACCTGATGTCGGCGGACGACATCGGCATCGTCAACAAGGTGTTCGTCAACCGCGGCCACGGCCCGGGCAACCCGGCCTACCGCTACACCGAGATCCAGGACATCGGCGGCCTGCCCGGCGTCGTGGGCCTCTGATCCTCCTCTGCACGCTGACCCGCTCCACGCCATGAAGCTCGACTCCTACTGGACCGATTCCGCGCCGGCCTTCTCGCCGGCAGCGCATGCACTGCCGGCGCAGGTGGACGTCGCGATCGTGGGCGGCGGCTTCACCGGCCTGTCGGCGGCGCGGGCGCTGGCCCAACGCGGCGCCCGCGTCGCGGTGCTGGAAGCCGGCACCCGCGTGGCGGCCGAGGCGTCGGGCCGCAATGGCGGCCACGTGAACAACGGGCTGGCCGTGGACTACGCCGATGTGGCGGCCAAGGTCGGCATCGAGAAGGCCCGGGCCTGGTACCGCGCCTACGACGACGCGGTGGACACCGTGGCGCGGCTGGTGCGCGACGAGGCGATCGACTGCGACTTCATGCGCCATGGCAAGCTCAAGCTCGCCACGCGCGCCCACCAGATGGCCGCGCTCGAACGCAGCGCGCAGCGCCTGGTGGCCGACGGCGTGGACACCGACGTCGAGATCCTCGATGCGGCGCAGGTGCGCAGCGAGGTGCAGAGCGAGCGCTTTCATGGCGGCCTGCTCTACAAGCGCAGCGGCCAGATGCACATGGGCCGCTTCGCCCAGGGGCTGGCCGAAGCCGCGCAGCGCCACGGCGCGCAGATCCACACCGGCACCATGGTCAACCGCGTCGAGCGGCTAGGCCAGGGCCATGCACACCGGCTGCACACCGCCGGCGGCACCGTCACCGCGCAGCAGGTGCTGCTGGCCACGGGCGCCACGCGCCATGGCGGCTACGGCAGCTTCGGCTGGCTGCGCCGGCGCATCGTGCCGATCGGCAGCTTCATCGTCGTGACCGAGCCGCTCGGTGCGGAGCGCGCGCAGGCGCTGCTCGCGGCCCGGCGCACCTACACGACGGTCGCGAACATCCACCACTACTTCCGGCTCACGACCGACCACCGGCTGGTGTTCGGCGGCCGTGCGCGCTTCTCGGTTTCCAGCCCGCAGGCCGATGCCGCAAGCGGCGAGATCCTTCGCGCCGGACTGGCCGAAACCTTCCCGCAGCTCGGCGCCGTGCGGCTGGACTACTGCTGGGGCGGACTGGTCGACATGACGCAAGACCGCCTGCCCCACGCCGGCGAGCGCGACGGCCTCTACTACGCCATGGGCTACAGCGGCCACGGCACGCAGATGTCGGTTCACATGGGCGAGCGCATGGCCGCCGTGATGAACGGCGACGCCAACGCCAACCCCTGGCAGGGCCGCGACTGGCCCGCCATCCCCGGTCACTTCGGCCCGCCCTGGTTCCTGCCGGCAGTCGGGCTTTACTACTCGCTCAAGGACAAGCTGGCCTGAGCGCACAGCGAGTCCGCCGTTTCCGTTCCGTGTTTGTTTGTTCTTCAACCCTCAGTCACCGGCCCCACAGGAGTACCCCACCATGAGCGACAGCAGCAACAAGAGGTTCGAAAGCCTCGTCGGTCCCGGCGAAAGCCTTCGCGTGATGGAATCGCTGAAACGCGGCGCCTCCCGGCGCGACATCCTGACGATGCTGATGGCCGGTGGCATGCAGGCCACCCTGGCCGGCAGCCTCGCCGGCATGGCGGTATCCGCCCATGCGCAGACGCCCAGGAAGGGCGGGCGCCTCCGGGTGGCAGGCGCCACGGCCGCCGCCACCGACACGCTCGATCCGGCCAAGCAGTCGAACCAGACCGACTACTCGCGCTGCAACATGATCTACAACGGCCTGACCACGCTGGACGGCAGCCTCACGCCGCAGCCCGCGCTGGCCGAATCGTTCACCACCAAGGACGCCAAGACCTGGGTCTTCACGCTGCGCAAGGGCGTGACCTTCCATGACGGCAAGGCGCTCGCGCCGGCCGACGTCGTGTTCTCGGTGATGCGCCACAAGGACCCGGCCACCGCCTCCAAGGCCAAGGTGCTCGCTGACCAGATCGAAAGCGTCAAAGCCACCGGCGCCAACGAAGTGACCTTCGTGCTCAGCGCGCCGAACGCCGACCTGCCGGTGATCCTGGGCACCTTCCACTTCCAGATCGTCAAGGAAGGCACGACCGACTTCAACGCCGGCATCGGCACCGGCCCCTACAAGCTCAAGGAATTCAAGCCCGGTGTGCGCTCGCTGATGGTGCGCAACGACGCCTACTGGAAGCCCGGCAAGCCCTACCTGGACGAGATCGAGTTCGTGGGCATCGGCGACGAGAGCGCGCGCGTCAATGCGCTGCTGTCGGGCGGCATGGACCTGGTCGGCTCGGTCAACCCGCGCTCTGTGGAGCGCGTGAAGGGAACCCCCGGCTTCGGCATCTTCGTCACCCAGTCCGGCCAGTACTCCGACCTCGTGATGCGCAAGGACGTGGGCCCCGGTGCCAACCCCGACTTCGTGCTCGGCATGAAGCACCTGTTCGACCGCGAGCAGATGAAGAAGACCATTGCGCTCGACTATGCGGTGGTGGCCAACGACCAGCCGATCGATCCGACCAACCGCTTCTACTTCGCCGGCCTGCCGCAGCGCCCCTTCGACCTCGACAAGGCGAAGTTCCACCTGCAGAAGTCCGGCGTCACCGGCAAGGTGCCGATGGTGGCTTCGCCGGCGGCGCTCTACTCGGTGGAGATGGCGCTGCTGCTGCAGCAGACGGCGCAGCGCGCGGGGCTGGAGATCGACATCAAGCGCATGCCGGCCGACGGCTACTGGTCGAACCACTGGCTCAACAGCCATGTGGGCTTCGGCAACGTCAACCCGCGCCCGAGCGCCGACGTGTTGCTGACGCAGTTCTTCCAGTCGGGCGCAGCCTGGAACGAGTCGCGCTGGAAGAGCGAGAAGTTCGACCAGCTGCTGCTGGCCTCGCGCGCCGAGACCGACCTGGCCAAGCGCAAGCAGATGTATGCCGACATGCAGACCATGATCCACCAGGAGGCCGGCATCGGCATCCCGCTGTTCCTCGCGAGCATCGACGGCCACACCTCCAAGCTCAAGGGCCTGTCGCCCATCCCGCTGGGCGGCCTCATGGGCTACAACTTCGCCGAGAACGTATGGCTGGAAGCGTGAGCTCTCCCCCAGGCTTGCTCACTTCGTGTAGCCGCCACCCCCCTCGCCGGGGGCAACACCAGCGGCCCGGCAAAGCCGGTTCCGCGGTGTTCCCCGAACAGGCCTGGTTGCGCCGGCCCTGGGGCGCGCCTGGAGGAACAGTCCAATGGAGTCGCTGACATGAATCAACTGATCATCAAGCTTCTCGTCCAGCGCATCGCGCTGGCGCTCCTGTCGCTGCTGGCGGTGTCGGTGGTCGTGTTCTCGATCACCGCGGTGCTGCCCGGCGATGCCGCTCAGGAGCAGCTCGGCCAGGACGCCACGCCCGAGGCCGTGGCCGCGCTGCGCGCGCAGATGGGACTGGACGTGCCGGCACCCGAGCGCTACGCGAAGTGGCTGCTCGGCATGGTGAAGGGCGACCTCGGCCGCTCCGCGACCACGCAGATGCCCGTGGCCGAACTGGTCGCCAGCCGCCTCCCCAACTCGCTGCTGCTGGCCGCCGTCACCGCGCTGTTCTCGGTGCCGATCGCACTCGCGCTCGGCATCGCCTCGGCGGTGTGGCGCGGCTCGTGGTTCGACCGCGCCGCCTCGACGACGGCGGTGGGCGTGGTGTCGGTGCCGGAGTTCCTGGTCGCGACGCTGGCGGTGCTGGTGTTCGCGGTCAAGCTGCGCTGGCTGCCGGCGCTCTCCTTCGTCAACGACATCGAGTCGCTGGGCCAGCTGCTGCGCGCCTTCGCGATGCCGGTGCTGGTGCTGTGCTGCGTGATCGTGGCGCAGATGATGCGCATGACGCGCGCCGCGGTGATCGACCAGCTCGAGGCGCCCTACATCGAGATGGTGCGGCTCAAGGGCGCCTCGCCGATGCGCATGGTGCTGGCGCACGCACTGCCCAATGCGGTGGGCCCGATCGCCAATGCGGTGGCGCTGAGCCTGTCTTACCTGCTCGGCGGCGTGATCATCGTCGAGACCATCTTCAACTACCCGGGCATCGCCAAGCTGATGGTCGACGGCGTCTCGCAGCGCGACATGCCGCTGGTGCAGACCTGCGCCATGATCTTCTGCTGCGCCTATTTGATCCTGGTGACGACGGCCGACATCTTCGGCATCCTCGCCAATCCGCGGCTGCGGCACCGCTGAAGGAAGCTCATGGAAACGTCCACATCTTCAACGGTCGCGAGCGCCACGGCTTCCCTGGCGCCAGCGCCGCAAGAACGCCGAGGCGGCCCGCTGCCGTGGCTCGGGGGGTTCGGCGCATTCGGCCTGCTCGGTCTCGCGGTGCTGCTGTTCTGGCTGCTCGCGGCGCTGCTCGGGCCATGGCTGCTGTCGCACGGCACGGCGGCCACGGGCACCTCGAACGTCTTCGAGCCGATGAGCGCGACGCACTGGCTGGGCACCGACTACCTCGGCCGCGACATGCTGGCGCTCATCATCCAGGGGGCGCGCTACACGATCGGCGTCGCGCTGCTGGCCACGCTGCTGGCCAGCGGAACCGGCACCGTGCTGGCGCTCCTGGCCGCCGCCAGCGGCCGCTGGATCGACGCGGTGCTCAGCCGCGGCCTCGACACGCTGACCGCGATCCCGAGCAAGATGTTCGCGCTCATCATGGTGGCGGGCTTCGGCTCCTCGGTGCCGATGCTGGTGGCCACGGCGGCCATCATCTACGTGCCGGGCGCCTACCGCATGGCGCGCTCGCTGGCCGTCAACATCAATGCACTCGACTACGTGACCGTGGCGCGCACGCGCGGCGAAGGCACGCTCTACATCATGCTGCGCGAGATCCTGCCCAACATCCTGGGCCCGATGCTGGCCGACCTGGGGCTGCGCTTCGTCTACGTCGTGCTGCTGCTGGCGAGCCTGAGCTTCCTGGGCCTGGGCATCCAGCCGCCGGCGGCCGACTGGGGCTCGCTGGTGCGCGAGAACATCGGTGCGCTCGCCATGGGCGGCGCCTCGGTGATCGTGCCGGCGCTGGCCATCGCGAGCCTGACCATCGCGGTCAATCTCGTCATCGACAACCTGCCCGGCCGTTCGGACCGGGAACGCGGAGCACGCTGATGGGCGCACCACTCACTGTCCAGGGCCTGAGCATCTGCGCCGGCGCGAACACGCTGGTCGACAACCTGAGCTTCTCCGTGCAGCCCGGCGAAGTGCTGGCGCTGATCGGCGAGTCGGGTTCCGGCAAGACCACCACCGCGCTCGCGCTGATGGGCTATGCGCGCAGCGGCTGCCGCATCTCGGCCGGCCGGGTGCAGATCGGCGACACCGACGTGCTGGCACTCGATGCGGCGCGCCAGCGCAGCCTGCGCGGCCGCACGGTCTCCTACATCGCGCAGAGCGCGGCCGCCTCCTTCAATCCCTCGCGCACGATCATGGACCAGGTGGTCGAGCCCACGGTCATCCACGGCCTGTGCAAGCGGGCCGAGGCCGAGGCAAAGGCGGTGCAGCTGTTCCGCGAACTGGCGCTGCCCGATCCGGAGGGCATCGGCGCGCGCTATCCGCACCAGGTCTCCGGTGGCCAGCTGCAGCGGCTGATGGCGGCGATGGCGCTGATCGGCGACCCCGACCTGGTGATCCTCGACGAGCCGACCACCGCGCTCGACGTGACCACGCAGATCGAGGTGCTGCGCGCCTTCCGCCGCGTGGTGCGCGAGCGCCGCGCCACCGCGGTGTACGTGAGCCACGACCTGGCGGTGGTGGCGCAGATGGCCGACCACATCCTGGTGCTGCGCAACGGCTGCATGCGCGAGCTGAACGCGACCGGGCAGATCCTCGCCGCGCCGGCCGACGAATACACGAAAAGCCTGCTGGCCGCCGCGCGGCCGGCGCCGCGCGAGTCGGCCAAGGCCGCCAACGACGATCCCGAGTTGCTGCTCGAGGTGCGCCAACTCTCGGCCGGCTACGGCCCGGTGGATGCGCAGGGACGCCCGGCCAAGCCGATCCTGGAGGACATCGACCTGAAGCTCTACCGCGGCCAGGCGATCGGCGTGATCGGCGAATCGGGCTCGGGCAAGACCACGCTGGCGCGGGCGGTGGCGGGCCTCCTGAAGCCCAGCCACGGCAGCGTGCTGTTCCACGGCCGCGAACTCAAGCCCACGCTGCAGCAGCGCGAGCGCGACGAGCTGCGCCGCATCCAGATCGTCTTCCAGATGGCCGACACGGCGCTGAACCCGTCGCAGACCATCGGGCGCATCCTGGCGCGGCCGCTGCAGTTCTACAAGGGCCTGCGCGGCGAGCCGCTCAAGCGGCGCATCCAGGAGCTGCTCGATCTGGTGAAGCTGCCGCACACGGTGGCCGACCGCCTGCCCGGCGGCCTTTCGGGCGGACAGAAGCAGCGCGTCAACCTGGCGCGCGCACTGGCGGCCGACCCCGACCTGATCCTGTGCGACGAAGTGACCTCGGCGCTCGACACGGTCGTCGGCGCGGCAGTGCTCGACCTGATGGCCGAACTGCGGCGCGAGCTTGGCGTGTCCTACCTGTTCATCAGCCACGACCTGCACACGGTGCGCTCGGTGTGCGACGAGATCGTCGTGATGCAGCATGGACGCAAGCTGGCGCAAGTGGCGCGCGCCGACTACGAGCGCGGGCCGCACCACCCCTACTACGAACTGCTGGCGCGTTCGGTGCCCGAGCTGCGCCAGGGCTGGCTCGACGACATGGACCGCAGGGCTGCGGCAACCCCATGAGGAAAACCGAGATGACACCCACTTTCCGCATCGCGCTGATCGCCGGCGACGGCATCGGCAAGGAAGTGATGCCCGAGGGCCTGCGCGTGGTGCAGGCCGCCGCGGAGCGCTTCGGCTTCGAGCTCGACTGCCGCGTCATCGACTGGGCGAGCTGCGACTACTACGCCGAGCACGGCCAGATGATGCCCGACGACTGGAAGGCGCAGCTCCAGGGCGTGGACGCGCTGTACTTCGGCGCGGTCGGCTGGCCCGCCACCGTGCCGGACCACGTGTCGCTCTGGGGTTCGCTGCTGAAATTCCGGCGCGAGTTCGACCAGTACATCAACCTGCGCCCGGTGCGCCTGTTCGAAGGCGTGCCCTGCCCGCTGGCCGGCCGCAGGCCCGGCGACATCGACTACTTCGTGGTGCGCGAGAACACCGAGGGCGAATACACCTCGCTCGGCGGCGTGATGTACGAAGGCACCGAGCGCGAGATCGTGATCCAGGAATCGGTGTTCTCGCGCCACGGCACCGACCGCGTGCTGCGCTATGCCTACGAGCTCGCCAACAGCCGCGCGCGCAAGCACCTCACGGTGGCCACCAAGAGCAACGGCATCGCGATCAGCATGCCCTGGTGGGACGGCCGCGCCGATGCCATCGGCCGCGACTACCCCGAGGTGACGGTCGACAAGCAGCACATCGACATTCTCTCGGCGCGCTTCGTGCTGCAGCCCACGCGCTTCGACGTGGTGGTGGCGAGCAACCTGTTCGGCGACATCCTCTCCGACCTGGGCCCGGCCACCACCGGCACCATCGGCCTCGCGCCCTCGGCCAACCTCAACCCCGACCGCCGGTTTCCGTCGCTGTTCGAGCCGGTGCACGGCTCGGCCCCCGACATCTACGGCCAGAACATCGCCAACCCCATCGCCATGATCTGGTCGGGCGCGCTGATGCTGGACTTCCTCACGCAAGGACAAGGCGCGGGCCGCGCCGCGCACGACGCCATCCTTGGTGCGATCGAGGCGGTGCTGCGCGAAGGGCCGCGCACGCGCGACCTGGGCGGCACGGCTTCGACCACCGAGCTTGGAATGGCCATTGCCGAACGTGTCGCCGCCGCCTGACCCCAGAATTCATTCAAGACGTTTTTCAAACATGACACTGACCCTCGAACGCCAGGACCTGCTGCCCGGCCGCCACCTCATCGGCGCCGAATGGCGCGAAGCCAGCGACGCCCGCCGCCTCGACGTGACCGACCCCGCCACCGACGGCGTGTTCGCGAGCGTGCCCGACGGCACGGCCGCCGATGCGCGCGCCGCGGTCGATGCGGCGCATGCCGCCTTTCCCGCATGGCGCGCCGTGCCGGCCAAGCAGCGCGCGCAGATCCTCAAGCGCTGGAACGACCTCATGCTGGCGCACCAGGAAGACCTGGGCCGCCTGATCTCGCGCGAACAGGGCAAGCCGCTGGCCGAGGGCCGCGGCGAAGTGGCCTATGCCGCCAGCTACGTCGAGTGGTTCGCGGAAGAAGCCACGCGCGCCAACGGCGACGTGATTCCCGCGCCGGTCACCGGCCGCCGCATGCTCGCGCTGAAGGAACCCGTGGGCGTGGTCGCCGCGATCACGCCGTGGAACTTTCCGGCCGCCATGATCGCCCGCAAGATCGCGCCCGCGCTGGCCGCGGGCTGCACCGTGGTGTGCAAACCGGCCGAGGACACGCCGCTCACTTCGCTCGCGCTCGTGAAGCTGGCCCAGGAAGCGGGCGTGCCGGCGGGCGTGCTCAACATCGTCACCGCGTCGCGCGAACGCACGCCCGAGGTGGTCGACGTGTGGCTCGCCGACAGCCGCGTGCGCAAGATCAGCTTCACCGGCTCCACGCCGGTCGGCAAGCACCTCGCGCGCGCCTCGGCCGACACGCTGAAGAAGCTGTCGCTCGAGCTCGGCGGCAACGCGCCCTTCATCGTGTTCGAGGATGCCGACATCGACGCCGCGGTGGAAGGCCTGATGGCCGCCAAGTTCCGCAACGGCGGCCAGACCTGCGTGTGCCCGAACCGCGTGTTCGTGCAGTCGAAGGTGCATGACGCCTTCGTCGACAAGCTGGCGGCGCGCGTGGGTGCGCTCCAGGTCGGTCCGGCCTCCGAGCCCGGCTCGCAGATCGGCCCGATGATCAATGCGCGTGCGGTCGACAAGATCGAGCGCCATGTGCGCGATGCCGTGTCCCGGGGCGCGCGCATCGCGGTGGGCGGCGAGCGGCTGCGCTCGGCGCGCTGCGACGGCCCCAACTACTACGCGCCGACCGTGCTGGTGAATGCCGACGCGACCATGGCGTGCAGCTGCGAAGAGACCTTCGGGCCGGTGGTGCCGGTCACGCGCTTCGAGACCGAGGCCGAGGTGGTGGCGGCCGCCAACGACACGCCCTTCGGACTGGCCGCGTACTTCTATTCGACCGACGTGCGCCGCATCTGGCGCGTGGCCGAGGCGCTGGAGTCGGGCATCGTCGGCATCAACGAAGGCGCGCTGGCCGCCGAGGCCGCGCCCTTCGGCGGCGTGAAGGAGTCAGGCTATGGCCGCGAAGGCTCGGTGCATGGGCTGGACGACTACATGCACGTCAAGTACCTGTGCCAGGGCGGTCTTTCGTAATGCGGATCGTCAGGGCGCGAAGCCGGACCGGCGCACCACCGGCTCCCATTGCTGGCGATAGGCCTTGAGCATCTGCGCGGTCTCGGCGGCGGTGCTGACGACCGGCGTGATGTAGAGCGCATTGGCGGCCTTTTGCAATCCGGCGTCCTGCATGACCTCGCGGATCGTGCTGGCCAGCAGTTGCACCTTCGGCTGAGACATCGTGCTCGGCGCGAAGAAGGTGTTCCAGCCATCGGCATCGATCTTCATGCCGGCCTCGCGGAAGGTCGGCAGCGAAGGCGCAAAGCTCACCCGCTTCTTCCCCGACACGGCCAGGATGCGGATCTTGCCGGCCAGGTGCTGGGCATAGAGCGAGTCCAGCGTGTCGATCGCGATCGGCAGGTTGCCGCCGCTCAGGTCTGCCGACAGCGGCGCCGAGCCGCCATAGCCCTTGATCTGCGGCTGGACGCTCAACGCATCGCCCACCATCAACCCGAAGAAGTGAGGAAGGCTGCCGGTGGCCGGCACGCCGAAGACCGCCTCCTCCGGATGCGCCCAGAGCCGGCCCACCAGGAACATCGCACGGTCGAGCTGCAGCTTGTTGCCGACGGCCAGGGCGAAGTCGTAGCTGCTGACCTGGGAGACCGGCACGAAGTCCTTGTCGGGGTCGTAGCCTGCGTCCTTGAACACGAGCGGCGCGACGACCATCACGGCAGGGTTGCCGAGCATCAGGACGTTCTCGCCGGCTGCGGCCCGCTTGACCTGCTTCGCCGCCAGCCGGCCACCTTCGCCGGGGCGGTTTTCAACGGTCACCTGCACGCCGAGCTTGGGGCTCAGCCGTTCCGCGATCAGGCGTGCAATGCGGTCGGTGCTGCCTCCGGGCGCATAGCCGACGACGAGCGTGAGCGGGCCGTCCAGGCTCTGCGCATGAACAGGAGCGAGGGCGCCGCAAGCGGCAAGGGCGAAGCACCATGCGGTGAGCTTTCGCCGGGAGAAAAGAGTGGCCATGAGGTTTCGTGCTGCTGCCGGTTGCGGATCGGCTTTGTTACCTGTTTATACGTAAGTAACAAATAGTTGATCTAATCCATCATCGGCCGCCGAGGCCACGCAGCCACAACCCACCCGACGCTCCCATGCAAGCATTTCCCGACGCAGGCGCATTGCGCGCCCCCCGTTCACTGGACGATCTGCTCCTGTACCGGCTGTCGCGTGCGGCGCGTGCCGGCAGCGGCATGGCGACCCGGCTGGTCGAAGGCGGCTTCGGCATCACGCGCCGCGAGTGGGGAATGATCGGCATGCTGGCACAGACCGGGGAGATCATGCCCTCTGCGCTCGCAGAGCGCCTGGACCTGGACCGTGTGCGCACGTCGCGCGGCCTGCGCAGCCTCTTCGAGAAAAAACTGGTCGAACGGCGGCAGGACGCCGAGGACCGCCGCGAAGTGCATGTGCGCCTGAGCCCGTCGGGCCGGCAGCTCTTCGGCGAGCTGTTTCCCCGCATCGCAAGCCTCAACACCGAACTTCTCGACGGCATCGATGCCGCGCACATCGACATCTTCCTTCAATGCCTGCGCCGGCTCGAGCTGCGTGGAACCGAACTGAGCGCACAGGGCATGGTGCCGGAAAAGGCCGACCGCCGCTCGGGCGGCACGCGCCATCGCTGGCCGAAGCGAAGCGCCTGAATACGCCGCGTCCCCGAGCATCGCGTTTAGAGGGCGCCGCCCACCCTCTTTGCTTGCCTGGCCGGAATCGCGAACTAGACTGGATTGCGAGGGCACCCGCGGTGCCGGGGGCCAAGGAGCCTGCCATGTACAAGCGTGTTCTCGTCGCAACCGATGGCTCCGCGCTGTCGGAAAAAGCGGTCACCACCGCCATCGACCTTGCCTTGCTGACCGGCGCCGAGCTGGTGAGCGTCAACGTCGCGCACATCCAGCCCTATGGCTACTTCGAAGGCTCGATGGTGCTGAACCAGCGGGATGTCGAAGCCACGCAGGAGCAGGCGGACCTGGCGGCCCAGCGGCTGGTCGATGCGGTCAGAACCGCGGCGGTCGCCAGGGGCGTTCGCAGCGCGCAGGCGATCGTCATGAAGTCCAACCAGGTGGCCGAGGCCATCATCGCGACTGCCAAGAACCAGCAGTGCGACCTGATCGTGATGGCATCGCATGGGCGGCGCAGCCTTGCGCGCCTGCTGATGGGCAGCGAGACGCTGCATGTGCTGACGCACTCGCACATTCCGGTGCTGGTGCTGCGTTAGCAGTCGTACGGCGCGCCGGAAGCCGGCCGCAAACATCAGGCTTTGCCGTGTCCCGGGCCGCCCGCGCCTGAATCCGGCTCCCACCCTCGCCTCCCGGCGCTGCAACGGCGCGCCCGGTGCGGCGTGAGGCCGCGCCCGCCTTGGCATCGGCCGGAGGCCGAGTCAAGCCGCGCACCCTGTTCATCGAATTCCTGGAATTCATTGGATTCATGGAATTAATCACGATAAACCACGAACAAGTACAACGATGCACCAAAAGAATGCGGCAGCCCGCATCCGTCATTGTTATAAAAGTATTTATTAAAACTAAATACTTAATTGAATTGAATTTCCAAAAATGGTATGTATTTAATTCTTTAGTAACTTTATATTACTATTCAATATTGATTTGCAATTGATAATTTAAATCAATACAACACAATGACTCCAAAATGCGACATACCAAGTTGCAACCTTCCACTCCCGCTTCTTAAGATTTATTTGCAAACAATAATTTCCAAAAGTTGCACAGGGAGCGGAATGGCCTCGCGCCATTCGATGGTTTTTAAACGGATGGATGGGGCTCATGAACAGAACTTATCGCTCTCTTTGGAACGAATCCCTTGGTGCCTGGGTTGCGGCATCGGAGATCACCCGCGCCAAAGGCACGCGCAGTGGAAGTTGCGTGGCGGCCGCGGGTGCGCCAGGCGCGCTCGGATCGCGCCCAAGCGGGCGCCTTCGCGCAATCTTGACCGCCCTGATGGCGATGGGCGGAACGGGATTGGCCTCGCTGGCGCAGGCGCAGGTGGACTGCTCTGCTGCGCCCTACTACTCCTACAGCCTCAGCTTGACGTGCGCGGGTCAACAGTCCAAAGCGACTCTCGGCGGAGCCACTGCAATAGGTTTTAACGCCTTCAGCGGGGGGATAAATGCCACGAGTCTTGGCATCAACGCCATTGCCTCAGCGACCAATGCCATTTACGTGGGTTCGCGCACCACTGGAACCGGAGCGTCCGCGGAGTCTGCAATTGCTATCGGCACAGACGTGAATGCCAGCGGGATCCGGGCCATTGCCGTCGGCCTCCAAGCCTCGGCCACCGGCGGATCAGCCACCGCCCTCGGGGCGACCGCCCAGGCGGTCGGGGACGGCACCGTTGCGGTCGGCCAGGCGGCCGGTGCGGCCTCGACGAGCGCCAATAAGGGTTCGGTCGCAGTGGGTATTGCCGCGGGACAATTTGTCTCCGGCGCGCAGAACACCGCCATCGGCGGTGGCGTTGAGAGCACGATCCGGGGCGCGGGTTCGGGCGTCACGGGAACGCGCAACGTCGCCTTCGGCACGGGCGACGGCTCGGTAACTTACGCCGGGACCTTGAAGGCTTCGGCAGGCAGTCTGGTCAGCGGCAACGACAATATCGCCATCGGCACCAACGCAGGCATCGGCGTCGCGGCCAGCGGGACGACGTCGATCGGCTTGAACGCGAATGCGACCGCGACATCTGCAGTCGCGGTAGGTACCGGCACGGTCGCCAGCAACATCAATGCGGTCGCGCTGGGAGCTTCCGCCACTGCCACCGCAGCCGGCGCCAGCGCGTTGGGCACCTTCGCCACCGCGACGGGAGCCAATTCCACAGCGCTCGGTGTCAGCGCCACGGCCGGCGCCGACTTTGCATTTGCCGGGGGATGGAGTAGCAAAGCGCTTGGGCTGCGCACCGTCGCAATAGGCAATGAGTCAGAGGCAACCAGCGACGCAGCCACCGCGGTCGGCAACGCCGCTCGAGCGGTAGGAAATAGTTCGCTTGCGCTCGGGGCGCAAGCGCTCGCGATGGGTGCCAGCACCGTTGCGGTCGGCCAGGGTGCCGGTGCGGGCTCGACGGCTGGCAATACCGGTTCAGTCGCATTGGGTATCGCATCCGGGGCACTGGTGACCGGCGCACTGAACACCGCCATCGGCGGCGGCACTGCGAGCGTGATGCGGGGTGCGGGTTCGGGCGTCACGGGAACGCGCAATGTGGCCTTCGGCTCGGGCGATGGCACGGTCGCCTACGACGGCACCCTGAAGGCCGCGGCAGGCAGTCTGGTCAGCGGCAACGACAACGTCGCCATCGGCACCAACGCGGGCATCGGGGTCGCGGGCAGCGCGACGACGTCGATCGGTCTGAACGCGAATGCGAACGCGGACAGGGCAATCGCCATCGGCTCCCAGGCAAACGCTTCCGTAACGGATGCCATCGCACAAGGCAGCAGCGCCAACGCGAGCGCCCAGAATGCCATTGCGATCGGCTTCGGGTCGATCGCCTCCAAGATAAATTCCATCAATCTTGGCGCGCGCACGCTTGCAGGAGCGGGCGCCACTGCGGAGGGTGCCATCGCTGTCGGCACGGATGTGACGGCATCGCAGGATCGCGCGGTCGCGATGGGGATCGTCAGCCGGGCAACCGGCACGGATGCGGTAGCGGTCGGTACCCGGGCCAACGCGGCCGCGGCCAACGCCACCGCGCTCGGCTCGGGCGGGACTGACGCCGCGACCGCCGTGCGCGCCTCGGGCACCGGTTCTGTGGCGCTGGGCGGCAACACGACCGCGGGCGCCAACGCGGCAGCCGCCGATGCCATTGCCATTGGCGGAGAGTCGTCCGCGACCCAGACGGAAGCGATCGCGGTCGGCCGGCTGGCCACCGCCTCGGCCGCAAACACCATTGCGGTCGGCAGGAATGCCCGGGCGGATTCGGCCGAAGCGGTTGCGATCGGCACCAACGCAACCGCTACCGGCGGTCGCTCGGTCTCCATCGGCTCCGGCAACGTCGCCAGCGGCAACGGCGCGGTGGCAATCGGCGACCCGAACACCGCCACCGGCAACGGCGCGATCGCGAATGGCCTGGACAACACCGCCACCGGCGACGGTTCGGTGGCGATGGGCAATACCAACATGGTCGGCGGGGGCGGCCAGGGGGTGAGCGTGGCCGGCACGCCGGCGCAGGGCGCGGTCGGCATCGGCTACCAGAACACCGTGGTCGGCCAGGGCAGCGTCGCGATCGGCAGCACCAGCAAGGCGCTGGCTGCGGGCGCGGTCGCGTTCGGCGACACGGCGGTCGCGAACAACGCGCGTGACGTGGCGCTGGGCTCCGGTTCGGTCACGGCAGCAGCCGTCGGCACGCCCAGCACCGTGATCAATGGCACGACCTACAACTTCGCGGGCATCACGCCGAGCAGCACGGTCAGCGTCGGCACGGGCACGGTGGGTGGCGAACGCACCATCACCAACGTGGCGGCGGGCCGGCTCTCTGCAACCAGCACCGATGCGATCAACGGCAGCCAGCTGTACCAGACCAACCAGGCGGTCGAGGCGGTGGCAACAACAGCGGGCAAGGGATGGAACCTGAGTGCCAATGGGGAGGCGACGCCGCAAAACATTGCACCGGGCGCAACGGCAGACTTCGCCAACGGCAGCAATACGACCGTCACGCGCACGGGCAACCAGATCAGGGTTGATGTGGTGGCAGATCCGACCTTCAACTCCGTGACCACAGGCAACACCAGGATCGACAACAACGGCCTGACCATCGTGGGAGGCCCGAGCGTAACGACCACCGGCATCAATGCCGGTGGCACGCAGATCACGAACGTGGCAGCCGGTACGGCTGCCACGGATGCGGTCAACCTGACCCAGCTGAACACCACGGTGGCCGGCAGCAAGACCAAGTACTACCACGTCAACTCCACAGGCGGGGGCAACGAAGCCAACGACGGCGCGACCGGCGCCGACGCCATCGCATCGGGCAAGGGCGCAACGGCCGCAGGTGCCTCCAGTGTGGCCATGGGCCTGGGTGCCACGGCCGGCACGGCCAACAGCGTGGCGCTGGGTGCGGGCTCGGCCACGGCGACAGTCGTCGGCACGCCCAGCACGACGATCAACGGCACGACCTACAACTTCCAGGGCATCACGCCTGTGGGCACGGTCAGTGTCGGCACGGTGGGCGGCGAACGCACCATCACCAACGTGGCAGCGGGCCGGCTCTCTGCGTCCAGCACCGATGCGATCAACGGCAGCCAGCTGTACCAGACCAACCAGGCGATCGAGGCGGCGGCAACAACAGCGGGCAAGGGATGGAACCTGAGTGCCAATGGCGAGGCGACGCCGCAAAACATTGCTCCAGGCGCAACGGCAGACTTCGCCAACGGCAGCAATACGACCGTCACGCGCACGGGCAACCAGATCAGGGTTGATGTGGTGGCAGATCCGACCTTCAACTCCGTGACCACAGGCAACACCAGGATCGACAACAACGGCCTGACCATCGTGGGAGGCCCGAGCGTAACGACCACCGGCATCAATGCCGGTGGCACGCAGATCACGAA
>NZ_JBFUHN010000067.1:0-40911 GCF_056402375.1 Variovorax sp. P4_B10
CGGGGTACCTTGCTCCGCGAATGTCCCCCGGCGCGGCCTATGGCCGCATGCCTCCTCCTTTATTTCGCTGCGCAAGGCACCCCATCGGCGTGATCGTTCAGAGCACTTGCTGATCGGCCGCAAACCGGCAGCGTGCCCTGTGCACGCACCCCGAACACAAGCAATAGCTCGCTGCCGACCCCCGACAGGCACACGCCACTTTGTTCACCGCTCAAATTTTGAGCAAATTGATTATTCCCCATACAAAACAACGACTTAAATCGCCTTTACAAGGAAGCACATCAGTTACCCCCAAAGTTGTCCACAGAAAATGGGGACGGCACTGATTTCTTCACGATTCGCCTGCAAGTCCTTGTTTTTCATGCGCCACGCAGGGGAGCGAGGGAAGGCACTCAGTCGGTCGCGGCCTGCTGCCCGGCGTAGTGCAGGCACAGCGTATCGACCAGCGCCTGCGCATAGATCGGCAGCGCCGCCCGGTCCCGCACCAGCAGATACCGCTCCCGCACGCACCACGCATCGCTGAGATCGATCAGCGCGAGCTGCATGCTTTCCTGGTTGCGCCGCGCCGCCGACTCGGGCACCACGCCGATGCCCACGCCGCTGCMGATCATCCGGCACATCGCGTCGAAACTGCCGAGCTGGATGCGCAGCTTCTGGCGCTTGCCGAGGTTGTCGGTGATCTGCGCGAGAAAAGCCTGCAGCGTGCTGCCCTGCTGCATGCCGATGGCGTCTTCGTCGAGCGTCTCCGCGAATGAAATCCTGCGGCGCTTCGCGAAGCGGTGCTTGCGCGAGGTGACGAGCACCAGCCTGTCGGTGCTGAAGTGGATGGCCTCCAGGCCCAGCGTGTCGACGCGGCCCGCCACGATGCCGATGTCGGCACGGCCGTCGAGCACGCCGCGCGGAATCTGAGCATTCGGTTTTTCCTGAAGGTCGACGTTGATGCGCGGGTTGCGCGCCAGGAAGCCCGGCAGGATCTCGGGCAGGAAATCGGTCACCGCGGTGGTGTTGGCGAACACGCGCAAGTGCCCGCGCAGGCCACCGCCGTACTCGAGCAGGTCGGCACGCAGTTGCTCGGTCTGGTGCAGCACGAGGCGCGCGTGGTGCAGGAAGGCCTCTCCCGGCGGCAGCAGGCGAACGCCGCGAGCCTCGCGCTGCAGCAGTTGCAACCCGGCCTGGGTTTCCAGCGCCTTGATGCGCGCGCTGGCCGCCGCGAGCGACAGGTGCTGGCGCTCGGCGGCCCGCGTGAGGTTGCCGAGCTCGGCCGTGGCAACGAAGAGGCGCAGGTCCGTCAGGTCGAAAAGCATGGTGCCATCGTACAGAAGCCTTCGGAATTTCAGAAGGCTGGGTTCCGAAATCGCAGATTGCGCGCTGTGTCACGGCGGAACACCATGCGGCCATGGAGACAAAGACAATGAAATTCCGCGCAGTTGCGCTTCTTTCGCTCGCCGCCACGGCCCTGGTTGCCGCAGCCCCGGCAGCGGCACAGCCGTACCCCTCGCGCCCCGTCACGCTCGTCGTGCCGCAGGCAGCAGGTGGCACCAACGACATCGTGGGGCGCCTCGTGGGCCAGAAGCTGGGCGAGGTGTTGAACGCCAGCGTGGTGGTCGACAACCGGCCCGGCGCCGGCGGCAACATCGGCACGCAGCTTGTCGCCAAGGGACCGAAAGACGGCTACACGCTGCTCATGACCATCAGCAGCAGCCAGGCCATCAACCCGGCGCTCTACAAGAACCCGGGTTTCGATCCGGTGAAGGACTTCAAGCCCGTGGGCCTGATCGGCGCGGTGCCCAACGTGCTGCTGGTCAACCCCTCGTTTCCCGCGAAGAATTTCAGCGAGTTCCTGAAGCTCTCGCGGGAGAAGGGCGCCAACTACCAGTACGCGTCGGCCGGCAACGGCACGCTCAACCACCTGCTCGGCGAAATGCTCAACAGCATGGCCGGCATCTCGCTGCAGCATGTGCCCTACAAGGGCGTGGCACCCGCGCTCAACGACGTGCTGGGCGGGCAGTTGCCCATCGTGTTCGCGAGCCTGCCTTCGGCGCTCTCGCACATCAAGGCCGGCAAGCTGCGCGCGCTGGCCGTGAGCGGCGGCAAGCGCTCGCCGGTGCTGCCCGATGTGCCCACCATCGCCGAGGCGGTGCCGGGCTACAACGGCACGCTATGGATCGGCCTGTTCGCGCCGGCCGGGGTGCCGGCCGACGTGCTCGCGACCCTGCAGGACGCGACGCGCAAGGCGCTGGCCGCCAAGGACCTGCGCGACAAGCTCGACCAGCAAGGCGTCGAGATCGCCGCGCCGACTTCCCCCGAACAGTTCGCGGCGCTGCTGCAGGACGACCTCGCCAAGTGGGCGCGCATCGTCAAGGCATCGGGCGCCGCGGTGGACTGAAAGAACCATGAGCCATCCCACCCAAGAAACCTCTTCCGCGCCGATCGACGGCGATGCACTGGCGAAGCTCCAGGCCTGGCAGGGCCGCAGCGAAACGCTGGCCGACGAGATCACCGCCGCGCCCGTGCGGGCGTTGTCCGCCACGCTGGACCGTGACGATCCGCTGCCTGCCGCCGGCACGCGCCTGCCCGAACTCTGGCACTGGCTCTACTTCCTGCCGCATCATCGCCAATCCGAGATCGGCGACGACGGCCATGCCAGGCGCGGCGGGTTCCTGCCGCCCGTGCCGCTGCCGCGCCGCATGTGGGCCGGTGGACGGCTTCATTGGGAGCAGGGCAACCCGTTACAGATCGGCGATGCGGTCGAGCGCACCTCGACCATCGCCTCGGTCGCCCACAAGGCGGGCCGCACCGGCGAGCTGGTGTTCGTGCTCGTGCGCCATGAGGTGCGCAACGAACGCGGCCTGGCGCTGACCGAGGAGCACGACATCGTCTACCGCGCCGCGGCCGGGCCCGGCGAGAAGACGCCGCCACCGACGCCCGCGCCGAAGGACGCCGCCTTCAGCCGCGAGATCACGCCCGACGACGTGCTGTTGTTCCGCTATTCGGCGCTGACCTTCAACGGCCACCGCATCCACTACGACCGGCGCTACGTCACGCAGGTCGAGGGCTATCCGGGACTGATCGTGCACGGCCCGCTGATCGCCACGCTGCTGGTCGACCTGCTGCGCCGCAACGTGCCGGGCGCCCAGCTCGCGCGCTTCGAGTTCCGCGCCGTGCGGCCGACCTTCGACATCGCGCCGTTCCGCGCGCACGGCAAGCCCGGTGCGGATGGCAAGACCTTCAGCCTCTGGGGCGAAGACGCCGACGGCTGGCTCACGATGCAGGCCACGGCCGTGCTCGCTTGATTGATTGATGGGAGAACAAGGAATGACAAGACCTCTGGATGGCATCACCGTGGTGTCGCTCGAACACGCGATCGCAGCACCGTTCTGCACCCGGCAGCTGGCCGACCTCGGCGCCCGCGTCATCAAGGTGGAGCGGCCCGAAGTCGGCGACTTCGCCCGTGCCTACGATGGGCGCGTCGGTGGCGAAGCCTCGCACTTCGTCTGGGTCAACCGCTCGAAGGAGAGCCTCACGCTCGACCTCAAGCAGCCCGCCGCGCTGGCGGTGCTGCTGGAGCTGGTGGCCGATGCCGACGTGCTGGTGCAGAACCTCGCGCCCGGCGCAGCCGCCCGCATGGGGCTCGGCGCCGAAGTGCTACAGGCGAAGCATCCACGCCTCATCGTCTGCGACATCTCGGGCTACGGCGAAGACGGGCCGTACCGCGACAAGAAGGCCTACGACCTGCTGATCCAGAGCGAGGCGGGTTTTCTCTCGGTCACCGGCACGCCCGACGACCCCTGCAAGTCGGGCAACTCGATCGCCGACATCGCGGCGGGCATGTATGCGTACACCGGCATCCTTGCGGCGCTGCTCCAGCGCGGCAAGACCGGCAAGGGCTCGCACATCGACGTGTCGATGCTCGAATCGCTCGCCGAGTGGATGGGCTACCCGATGTACTACGCCTACGAAGGCGCACCGCCGCCGCCACGCAGCGCCGCGTCGCATGCGACCATCTATCCCTACGGGCCGTTCCCCGCGGGCGATGGCGGCACGGTGATGCTGGGCCTGCAGAACGAGCGCGAGTGGCGCACCTTCTGCGAGAAGGTGCTGCTGCAGGCAGGGCTCGCCACCGACGCCCGCTTCGACAGTAATGCGCGGCGCAACGAGCACCGCGAAGCCCTGCGCGCGATCATCGTCGAGGCCTTTGGTGCGCTGAGCACGGCGCAGGTGCTCGAGCGCCTCGACGTGGCGCAGATCGCCAACGCGCGCATGAACGACATGGCCGGCCTCTGGGCCCATCCGCAGCTGCAGGCGCGCGATCGCTGGCGGCAGGTGGGCTCGCCGGCCGGTGACATTCCGGCCTTGCTGCCGGCCGGGCGCCAGAGCGCGTTCGACTACCGCATGGACGCCATACCGGCCGTTGGCGAGCACACCGAAGCCATCCTGCGCAGCCTCGGGCGCAGCGAGGCGGACATTGCCGCCTTGCGCGAAGCGAGGGCGGTGTGAGCACGCCGCTCGCGCTGGCGCGCACCTTTCTCTTCGTGCCCGCCGACCGGCCCGAGCGCCACGCGCGGGCGCTGGCCACCGGTGCGGGCGGCGTGATCGTCGATCTGGAAGACGCGGTGGCACCCGAGCGCAAGGCGTCGGCGCGCGAAGCGCTCGCGATCTCGTTCGCCGCGCTGCCTGCCGCTGACCGGCAACGCCTTTTGATCCGCATCAATGCCAGCGGCACACCCTGGCACGAGGCCGACCGCGCGGCTGCGGCCGGACTGGTCGCGCAAGGCCTGATCGCCGGCGTCGTGCTGCCCAAGGCCGAGCATGCGGACGATCTGCGGCGGCTGGCCGAAGCGGTCGGTTCGACGGCATTGCTCGTGCCGCTCGTCGAATCGGCAGCCGGGCTCGCAGCGGTCAATGAACTCGCCGCCGCCCCGCAGGTGCTGCGGCTCGCCTTCGGCAACCTCGATTTCCAGGCCGACCTCGGCCTTGCCTGCGATGCGGACGAAGCCGAGCTGGTGCCCGTGCGCCTGGCGCTGCTGCTGGCCTCGCGCCGCGCCGGCCTGCCCGCACCCATCGACGGCGTGACGCCCGACTGGCGCAACGCGCAACGCCTGGCCGCCGACACGGCACGCGCGCGCCGCGGCGGCTTCGGCGCCAAGCTCTGCATTCACCCCGACCAGGTCACGCCGGTGCATGCCGCACTCGGCCCCAGTGCCGACGAACTGGCGTGGGCGCGCCGCGTGATGGCCGCGATGCACGCCGCAGGCGGCGGCGTGGTCAGCCTCGACGGGCGCATGGTCGATGCACCGGTGGTGCGGCTGGCCGAACGGTGGCTGGCGCCGCCCTGAGCGGCGGCGCACAAGACCGATACCCGATAACCCAAGGAGACAACGAAGTGAACGCAACGAAGAACTGGAAAGCGCGCATCCTGCTGGCGGCATCCATCGGCGCATGCCTGCTGGCCGTGCAATCGCCGGCCATGGCGCAGGCCCCCTGGCCCGACAAGCCCATCACCATGGTCGTGCCGTACTCGGCCGGCGGCCCCACCGACGTGGTGGCGCGCATGCTGGCCATTCCCATGGGCAAGTCGCTCGGGCAGACCGTGATCGTCGAGAACACCGTGGGCGCGGGCGGCACCATCGCGCCCACGCGCGTGGCCAGGGCGGCGCCCAACGGCTACACCATCCTGATCCATCACATGGGCATGGCCACCGCGCCCGCGCTCTACAAGAAGCTCAACTACGACCCGCTGAAGGACTTCGAATACGTCGGCCAGGTGATGGACGTGCCGATGACGCTGCTCTCGCGCAAGGACTTCCCGGCCAACAACTTCCAGGAGCTGCTGGCCTACGTGAAGGCCAACAAGGACAAGGTCACGCTCGCCAATGCCGGCATCGGCGCCGTGTCGCAGCTCTGCGGCATGCTCTTCGCGCACCAGATCGGCGTGCAGCTCACGACCGTGCCCTACAAGGGCGCCGGCCCCGCGCTCAACGACCTCATGGGCGGGCAGGTCGACCTGCTGTGCGACCAGACCACCCAGACCGCGCCGGTCATCAAGGACGGCAACCGCGTCAAGGTGTTCGGCGTGACCACGCCCAAGCGCCTGGCCAGCATGCCCGACATCCCGACGCTCGACGAGCAGGGCTTGAAGGGCTTCGACGTGAAGGTGTGGCACGGCATCTATGCGCCGAAGGGCACGCCGCCCGCGGTGATGGAGAAGCTCAACAAGGCCTTGCGCGCCGCGCTGCAGGACGACATGGTCAAGAAGCGCTTCGCCGAACTGAGCACCGAGGCCGCGCCGATGGACAAGGTCACGCCCGAAGGCCTGCGCACGCACCTTGCGGCGGAGATGGAAAAGTGGGGGAAGGTGATCCGCGCTGCGGGGGTGCAGGCAGACTGATTTCCGGCACCACTATTCGATCAACGAAGACCAGAAATCGATATGCCGGGCCTCGCCTTGCAAGGCGTAGGCCGGGGTTCCGAAGAAGTAGTGGTACTCGTTGCGAAAGTAGTTCTCGAGGGTGGTCCCGTAATAGATGAGGTCGGTCTGATGGACTGAAATGACCGGGTTTCCTGCATGCCTCGGGCGATCCGGCATATAGCGATGACCGCTGATGGGAATGAGCTTTGGAGCGGCGTCAACGAGTGCGCGCAGCCGCGAAAAAGCCGCGTCGTCATTCGAGGGCCTGGGCCCCCAATCGGCGAGCCAGATCGAGTTCTGTCGGACGTCGAACCACATGCCTTCAAATGGCCGATTCATGGCCTGAAGCAGCGCAGGGTCATCGATGGCGCGCCAATTCGGAAACGGCTCGCCCCATGGCAGCCCGTTGGCGAGAAAAGCACGCAGATCATCCGGAAAGACGAAGCCGAATTTCTTTTCGGCACGCCGAGCTTCCGTGTCGGAAAGCCCGGGCGCGAAACTGACACCCGCGCGTTCAAGTACTGCCCGACAGGCATGGAGGTCCATTGGCCTGGATGAGTGGGACCGTGTCATTCCGACGCCCCTTGCGCCCGCAGCGTCTCGTCGAGCAGCAAGAGCAACTGTCGTGCGAACACATCCATGTTCGACGTGCGGTCCGCATCCCCGGTCTCGATCGTCCGGCTTGCAGTGACTGCGCCGGCGACGGCCACGCACACATGCCCCGGCGCATCGCCATAGGGGCTGCCCGAAGGGCCGGCCGCGCCACTCTCGCAAATTCCCCACGTGGCGCGATGGCTCTCGCGGATGCGGTTCGCGATGAACCGGGCATAGGGCTCGGTTTCGGCGCGCATGCCGGTCATGTCGTCGGGCGTCAGCCCCAGCAGGGCCTTGCCGGCGCGCCGAGAGTAGACGACCGCACCACCGAGGAAGAAGGCCGATGCGCCGGGGATGGCGAGCAGGGCGGCCGACACGAGGCCGCCGGCCGAGGACTCGGCAACCGCCACCGTCTGGCGCCGCTCGCGCAGCGTCGCGCCGACCCGGGCGGCGAGCGCGGAAAGCGGTTCGAGGCCGGTCATGCCGTCTTGCGACGGTTGCCCGGCTGCCGCACGTAGGCCGGCGCCCGCTCGTGGCTCGCCGTGCTGCCGTACACCGTATCCGCCGGGTAGTACTCCGCCTGCAACTGCACCCGGGCCGCGGCTTCCTCGCCCGCGGTGTGGGCGATGAAGGCCAGCATCAGGTCGGTGCCCGCCGAGACGCCGGCCGAGGTCCAGACATCCCCGTCCTGCACGAAGCGCTGCTCGACCACCTTCACGTCGCCCAGCGCACGCAGGCGGTCGAGCGAACCCCAGTGCGTGGTCGCGGTCCTGCCGGAGAGCAAACCCGCGGCGTGCAGCACGAATGCACCGGTGCACACCGACAGCAGCGCCTTGCAGCCGGGCGCCTGCGCGGCCAGGAACTGCACCATTGCGGGGTTGTCGACCTCGCGGCGGGTGCCCATGCCGCCCGGCACCAGCAGGTAGTCGAGCGGCGGGCAGTCGGCAAAAGACACGTGCGGGTTGACCGAAAGGCCCTTGGCGCAGACCACCGGCTCGCGCTTCTCGGCGACGATCAGGCAGTTTCGGGGGCCCGCTGCCAGCTTGCTCCACATGGTGAGCATTTCCCAGGGGCCGACGAAATCGAGTTCCTCGACCTCGGGGAAGACGATGATCCCGAAATTCATACTTTCGAACTCCTTGATGGCGACGCAGGCGCAAGAGTGCACAGAGTTGAGCATATAGGTTGCACCGGCAGCCCGTTCGTGACAGCTGGTTGCAAGCTTGGCTCAGTGTTTTCCTCAGAGGTCGATGGCGTGAAAATGGCTAGAGTGAAGGCGGCCGTTCAGGCTTTTGCTAGGTACGAACATCAAGGAAATTTCATGAGCAAAAAAGTTGCATATGTCACCGGAGGCATGGGTGGCATCGGAACAGCCATCTGCCAACGTCTGCACAGAGACGGATTCACCGTGGTCGCCGGTTGCGGCCCTACGCGCGACCATGCCAAATGGCTGGCCGAACAGAAAGCCGAAGGCTTCGAGTTCCACGCCTCGGTCGGCAATGTCGGCGACTGGCAATCCACCGTCGAGGCCTTCTCCGCTGCCAAGGCGGCGCATGGTCCCATCGACGTGCTGGTCAACAACGCCGGCATCACGCGCGACCGCATGTTCCTCAAGATGACGCCCGAGGACTGGAGTGCGGTGATCGAGACCAACCTCAACAGCATGTTCAACGTCACCAAGCAGGTGGTGGGCGACATGGTCGAAAAGGGCTGGGGCCGCATCATCAACATCAGCTCGGTCAACGGCGCCAAGGGCCAGGCGGGCCAGACCAACTATTCGGCGGCCAAGGCCGGCATGCACGGCTTCACGATGGCGCTGGCGCAGGAGCTGGCGAACAAGGGCGTCACAGTCAACACCGTGAGCCCGGGCTACATCGGCACCGACATGGTCAAGGCCATCCGCCAGGAAGTGCTCGACAAGATCGTGGCCACCATCCCGGTCAAGCGGCTGGGCGAGCCGAGCGAAATCGCCTCGATCATCTCGTGGCTGGCGACCGACGAAGGCGGCTATTCGACAGGGGCCGATTTCTCGGTCAATGGCGGCCTGCACATGCATTGAGCATGCTGACTGCGACCTGATCAAAAAACCCGCCACGGCGGGTTTTTTTGTTCCAGGGATGTGGCTTCTACGCATGGAAAGTCGCCAAGACAGAACTACAGTTCCGAACCCTCCGGAGGCACCATGGAAAACACAACAAGCGCACCCCCCAGAAAGCTCCCCCTCTACCGTTCCCTCTACGTGCAGGTGATCACCGCAGTGGTCATCGGCGTGCTGCTCGGCTACTTCTATCCGGCGGCCGGCGAGGCGATGAAGCCGCTGGGTGACGGCTTCATCAAGCTCATCAAGATGATCATCGCGCCGATCATCTTCTGCACGGTGGTGGTCGGCATCGCCGGCATGGAAGACATGAAGAAGGTCGGCAAGACCGGCGGCCTGGCGCTCTTGTACTTCGAGATCGTGAGCAGCATCGCGCTGCTGGTGGGCCTGGTCCTGGTCAATGTGCTCAAGCCCGGCGTGGGCATGAACATCGATCCGACCACGCTCGACACCAAGTCCATCGCCGCCTACACCGGCCCGGGCAAGATGACCGGCACGGTCGACTTCCTGCTCAACGTCATTCCCAGCACGGTGGTCGATGCCTTCGCCAAGGGCGAGATCCTGCAGGTGCTGCTGATCGCGGTGCTGTTCGGCTTTGCGCTGCACAAGTTCGGCGGCCGCGGCACGCTGGTGTTCGACGTGATCGAGAAGGGCTCGCACGTGCTCTTCGGCATCGTCAACTACATCATGAAGCTGGCACCCATCGGCGCCTTCGGCGCTATGGCCTTCACCATCGGCAAGTACGGCGTGGGCAGCCTGTTCTCGCTGGGCAAGCTCATGGGCACGTTCTACCTGACCTGCCTGCTGTTCATCTTCGTGGTGCTCGGGCTCATTGCGCGCTTCCACGGCTTCAGCATCTGGAAGTTCATCAAGTACATCAAGGAAGAACTGCTGATCGTGCTGGGCACCTCGTCGTCCGAGTCGGTGCTGCCGCGCATGATGGAGAAGATGGAGAACCTGGGCGCGAACAAGACCTGCGTCGGCCTCGTGATCCCGACCGGCTACTCGTTCAACCTCGACGGCACCTCGATCTACCTGACGATGGCGGCGGTGTTCATCGCGCAGGCCACCAACACGCCGATGACGCTGACGCAGGAGATCACGCTGCTCGCCGTGCTGCTGCTCACGTCGAAGGGCGCCGCGGGCGTGACGGGCAGCGGCTTCATCGTGCTGGCGGCCACGCTCTCGGCCGTGGGCCATGTGCCAGTGGCGGGGCTGGCGCTGATCCTCGGCATCGACCGCTTCATGTCGGAAGCGCGCGCGCTGACCAACCTGATCGGCAACGGCGTGGCCACCATCGTGGTGGCCAAGTGGACCAACGAGCTCGACACCGAGCGGCTGAAGGCCGGGCTCAACAACGAAAGCTGGGTCGAAGCCCAGGAACCCGAAGTGCTGGAAAACGCGCGCGACAGCAAGATGGCTAGGTGAGACTAAGCCTAGGCGTTGCGTTGGAGGTGTCCTGTGCACGCGCCCTGAACAAYAGCCCCCGCAACACAACACGCGGCAGAGAAATGAAAAAGCCCTCCGAAGAGGGCTTTTCTCGTCGCGCAGGCCTTCTCACATGCCCACGTAGTTCGGCCCTCCGCCCCCTTCAGGCGTGACCCAGACGATGTTCTGCGTCGGGTCCTTGATGTCGCAGGTCTTGCAGTGCACGCAGTTCTGCGCATTGATCTGCAGGCGCTGCTTGCCGTCCTCGGTGTCCACGAACTCGTAGACGCCCGCGGGGCAGTAGCGGCTTTCGGGGCCGGCGAACTTGGCGAGGTTGATGTTGACCGGCACCGTCGCATCCTTGAGCGTCAGGTGGGCCGGTTGCTGCTCTTCATGGTTCGTGTTGCTGATGAACACGCTCGAGAGCCGATCGAAGGTGAGCTTGCCGTCCGGCTTCGGGTAGACGATGGGCTTGCACTCGGCTGCGGGCTTCAGGTACAGGTGATCGGGCTTGTTGCGGTGCAGGGTCCATGGAATGTGGCCCTTGAACAGCCATTGCTCGATGCCGTTCATGAAGGTGGCGATACCCAGGCCCTTCTTGAACCAGGCCTTGAAGTTGCGCGCCTTGTTCAGCTCGGTGTAGAGCCAGCTCTTCTCGAACGCGGCCGGGTAGGCCGTGAGTTCGTCGTGCTGGCGCCCCGCCTGCACGGCATCGAAGGCGGCTTCGGCGGCCAGCATGCCGGTCTTGATGGCGGCGTGGCTGCCCTTGATGCGGCTCACGTTGAGGTAGCCGGCTTCGCAGCCGACCAGCGCGCCGCCCGGAAACACCGTCTTGGGCAGCGACATCAGGCCGCCGGCCGTGATGGCGCGCGCGCCGTAGCCGATGCGCTTGGCGGGCTTGATGCCCTTGGCCTCGTCGCCTTCGAGGTACCAGCGGATGTTGGGGTGCAGCTTCCAGCGCTGCATTTCCTCGAACGGGCTCAGGTAGGGGTTGCTGTAGTCCAGGCCCGTGATGAAGCCCATGGTGACCTTGTTGTCTTCCATGTGATAGAGGAAGGCGCCGCCGTAGGTGTCGCTCTTCATCGGCCAGCCGGCCGTGTGCAGCACGAAGCCGGGCTGGTGGCGCTTGGGGTCGATTTCCCATACTTCCTTCACGCCGAGGCCGTAGGTCTGCGGGTCCTTGCCTTCGTCGAGCTTGAATTTGGCGATCAGCTGGCGGCCCAGGTGGCCGCGCGCACCTTCGGCGAACACCGTGTACTTGCCCAGCAGCTCCATGCCGAGCTGGAAGTTCTCGGTGGGTTCGCCATCTTTGCCCACGCCCATGTTGCCGGTGGCGACACCGCGCACCGAGCCGTTCTCGTTGTAGAGCACCTCGGCGGCCGGGAAGCCGGGGAAAATCTCCACGCCGAGGTTTTCGGCCTGCTGGGCCAGCCACTTGGTGAAGGCGCCGAGGCTGATGATGTAGTTGCCGTGGTTCTGGAAGCAGGCCGGCAGGAACAGGTTGGGGGTGCGCAGGCCGGACTTTTCGCCGAGGAACACCATGGCGTCGTCGGTGACGGGCTGGTTCAGCGGGGCACCGAGCTCCTCCCAGTCGGGCAGCAGCTCGTTGAGGGCGCGCGGGTCCATGATGGCGCCGGAGAGGATGTGCGCGCCGGGCTCGGAGCCCTTTTCGAGCACCACGACGGAGATTTCCTTCTCGTGCTGGGCGGCGAGCTGCTTGAGCCGGATCGCGGTCGAGAGGCCGGCCGGGCCGCCGCCGACGACGACCACGTCGTATTCCATGGCTTCGCGGGGCCCGAACTGGGCGAGGATTTCGTCGTGGGTCATGTGGGTCTCGTCGATAATGATTTGAGGCTCGGACGCTTCGAGGGCGCGAAACATTTTATGTGGAGTGCGGCACGTCGCCTCCGCGACTCATCAGGACCGGTTTCCCATGGCTTACAGCATCGATCTTTCGGGCCGCGTGGCCTTCATCACCGGGGCTTCCAGCGGCCTCGGCGCCCAGTTTGCCAAGACACTGGCACGTGCCGGCGCCGCGGTGGTGCTTGCGAGCCGCCGGGTCGAGAAACTCAAGGAGCTGCGCGCGCGCATCGAAGGCGAGGGCGGCGACGCTCACGTGGTCGAGCTCGACGTGACCGACATCGGCAGCATCAAGGCCGCCGTGGCGCGCGCCGAGACCGAGGTGGGGTCCATCGACATCCTCGTCAACAACTCGGGCGTGAGCACCACGCAGCGCCTGCAGGATGTGACGCCCGACGACTACGACTACATCTTCGACACCAACGTGAAGGGCTCGTTCTTCGTCGCGCAGGAAGTGGGCAAGCGCATGCTGGCGCGCGCCGATGGTTCGGCGCCGGGCACCTACATCGGCGGGCGCATCATCAACATCGCCTCGGTGGCTGCGCTCAAGGTGCTGCCGCAGATCGGCACCTACTGCATGAGCAAGGCCGCCGTGGTGCAGATGACCAAGGCCATGGCGCTCGAATGGGGCCGCTTCGGCATCAACGTGAACGCGCTGTGCCCGGGCTACATCGCGACCGAGCTCAACGAGGACCACTGGACCTCCGAGAGCGGTGCCAAGCTGGTGAACATGCTGCCGCGCAAGCGCGTGGGCAAGCCCGAAGACCTCGACGGCCTGATCGTGCTGCTGGCCAGCGGCCAGAGCCATTTCGTGAACGGCGCGGTGATTGCCGCCGACGACGGATTCGCGCTCTGACACCGCGGGCGTGGGTCGGCATTGCCGCCGGGCTGGGCGCGGGTGCGCTCTGGGGCTTGACGTTCGTGGCGCCGCGCATGGTCGGCCACTTCGGCATGGTCGACATCACCGCTGCGCGCTTCGCCGTGTTCGGCGCCATCTCGGGGCTCGCGGTTTTCGCGCGGCCTGCCGCGATGCGCTGGCCCAATGGACAGCAGGCGCTGGCGGCACTGGGGCTCAGCGTGCTGGGTTTCAGCGGCTACTACCTGCTGCTGGCCTTCGGCATCGCCGCGGCCGGCACCGAGGTGCCCAGCCTCATCATCGGCACCATTCCCGTCTGGATGATGCTGCTCGGCCGGCCTGCGGGACTGCACATGCGCGCGCTGCTGCCCGGACTGCTGCTCACGGGAGGCGGCATCGCGTTGATGATCTGGGGCGCGTGGTCGGCGCGGCACGGCGGCGGCGATGGGGCGCGTTTCGGCTGGGGCATTGCGCTGGCGCTGGCCGCCATGGCGAGCTGGACCGTGTACGGCCTGCTCAATGCCGCCTGGCTGCAGCGCCACACCGAACTCCATGCCGCCGACTGGGCCAACTGGCTCGGCGTGGCCACGGGCCTGGGCGCCTTGCTGCTGTGGGTGGTCGCGGGCAGCGACGTGGCCACGCTCCGGACGCAGCCCGACGGCATGCTGTTCGTCTGGATCGCACTGGCCAGCGGCTTCGGCTCGTCGTGGCTCGCCACCATCCTCTGGAACGTCGCGAGCCAGCGGCTGTCCGCCAGCCTGTGCGGGCAGCTGATCGTCAGCGAGACGCTGTTCGCGCTGTTCTATTCCTTCGTCTGGGACGGCCGCTGGCCGCAGGCCACCGAGTGGGTGGCGGCGCTGCTGTTCGTCCTTGGCATCCTCGCATCCATCAAGGCCCACCGATGAGAATCGAAATCCCCGAAAAGAAGAAGCTCGTGTACGAAACGTCGATTCCCATCCGCTGGGGCGACATGGACGCCATGGGCCACCTGAACAACGGCACCTATTTCCGCTATCTCGAAACCGCGCGCATCGACTGGATGCATTCCATCGGCTTCGAGCCCGAGCCGGGCGGCGAGGGCATGGTGATCGTCAACGCCTTCTGCAATTTCTACCGGCAGATCGAGTACCCGGGCAATGTGCTGCTCAAGATGTACGTGAGCGACCCCGGCCGCACCACCTTCGAGAGCTGGGGCACGATGGCGCGCGAGGAAGAGCCCGAGGTGATCTGCGCGGCCGGCGGGGCCACCACGATCTGGGTGGATTTTCCGAAGCAGAAGGCGTTGGCATTGCCCGACTGGCTGCGCGAGATCGTGAGCGAATAAGGCGCGATGAAGCGAAAAATACTGACGCTTGCCGCGTTCGTGCTGTTCGCCGCTGCGAGCCATGCCCAGACGACGCAGGCCGAGAAGAATGCATGCCCCGCCAATGCGCCGTTCCTGAAGGCCGATGCGGTGAAGAAAGCCGGCGTCGAACTCCCGGTGTTCAAGCGCTATTGCTACACCGACAAGTCCGGCAGCTACGCATTGCTGCTCGCCGAGAAGCAGGACTTGCCGTTTGCCAACGAGACGCTGTCCTCGGTCATCCAGGCCACGCTTTTCAAGGTGGGAAACGACAACGTGCTGACGCGGCAATGGTCGATTCGCGACTTCGCCGGCAAGGACGATGCCGGCATCAACTTCAGGTCGAGGCTCTTCGAGTTCGCCGATCTCGATGCGGATGGGCTGATCGAGCCCATCCTGGTCTACCGCTTCTTCGCGCCGGATGAGAAAGATGGCTTCGACAGCGATGACTACGCGGGCGGCATCAAGATCGTCGTGTTCTACCAAGGGCGAAAAGTGGTGATCCATGCCATCACCGGCATCCTGGACGGCGATCGCAGCACGAGGGCCAACGCGGAATTCTTTGCCTTGCCGAAGCCTGTGCGCCAGCACCTGGTCAAGAAGATGGCCGCGATGGCAAGCGCCGGCCAGTTCGGCTTCGACAACTCCGACGGCTTCATGCCGAAGAAGGCGCGAGCCCGTTAGGCCGGCCGCAGCACGATCCGCGCCTCGAAGCCCTGGGCCGCACCCGCAGGCGGCGATGCCAGCTCGAGCTTCGCGTTGTGCTTCTCGACGATCGTGCCGACGATCGAAAGGCCCAGTCCGTAGCCTGCGCGGTCCGAGCCGTGCCGCACGTGGCGTTGCTGCAGCGTCTCGAGTTGCGCCGCGCTGACGCCGGCACCGAAATCCCGAACCACCAGCGTGCAGGGCGCCGCCACTTCGATCACCACGCGGCCGTTGCTGCCGTAGCGCAGCGCGTTCTCGACGAGGTTGCGCAGGGCGATCGCCAGCGCATCGACGTCGCCGAATGTCACGGGCGCCGCGCTGTCGGGCACCTTGAGCTTCAGGCGCTCGTTGATCAGCGGGTCTTGCCAGAACTCCTGGGCCACGGTGCCCGCGAGCTGGACCAGGTCGACCCGTGCGCGCGCGAGCGATGCACCCGACTCCGCGCGCGAGAGCTGCAGCAGTTTTTCGGTGCGGTGGCTGAGCACCTGCAGGGCATCGAGCGCGCCCTGTACGTCGTTGCGATGCAGGTCGTGGTCGAGTGCGGTTTGCAGCCGCAGGCGCGCCGCGGCCAGCGGCGTGCGCAGCTCGTGGGCCGCGTTGGCGGCGAGGGCGCGCTCGACGTCCAGCGATTGCGAGAGCCGCTCCAACAGGCTGTTGACGTGGTCGCCCACCGAGCGCAGCTCCTGCGGCAGGCCCGGCAGCGTGATCGGCCGCAGATCGGTGCCGCTGCGCTTCTCGATCTCGCCGGCCAGCTGCTGCAGCACACGCAGCTCGGCGCGCGCGACGTTGCGCAGCACCAGTGCGAGCAGCGGCAGCACCGCGCCGAGCGGAATGATCAGGCCGAACAGCGTGCGGTTCAGCGCGCTGCGGCGCTCGTCGAGCGGGTCGGCCACCTGGAAGTAGAGCCCCAGCGTCGGGTGCCGCACGGTGTAGACGCGCCAGGTCTGGTTGTTGGCGAAGCCGCCGGCCAGCGGAACATCGAAGGCATCGACGGGCGCCTCGGCCGAGCGCAGCAGCACGTGCTCGTGGACGTCGACCACCTGGTACATCACCGCGTCTTCGGAGAACAGCTGCTTGGGCGCGATCAGCGGGGTGTCCAGCGTGCCGGTCTCGTGCTGGACCCGGAGCTTCTCGAGTTCCTGCACCGCCATGTCGAACATGCGGTGCGAGACTTCCACCAGCTCGCTGTCGAAGTTGTGGTTGATCTCGCGGTCCACGTACCAGACCACGGCCAGCACGCACAGGAGCCACACGCCGCCGACCCACACGATGAGGGTGCGTGTCAGGCGCCCGGCCAGCGAGTCGCGGCCGTTCCGGGGGAGGGCGTCGCTCATTCGTCGTCGTCCGCCGAGAACGACAGTCGGTAGCCGAGGCCGCGCAGTGTCTGGATGTGGCTGCGGCCCAGCTTGCGCCGCAGGCGGCTGATGAAGACTTCGAGCGTGTTGCTGTCGGCCTCGTCGCCGAAGCCGTAGAGCGCGTCGGCGAGGTTCTCGCGGGTGTGAATGCGCTCGGGGCGGGTGGCCATCACGCGCAGCAGGGCCCATTCCTTCTGGGTCAGCACGACGGGGCTTCCGTCCTTGCGCACCCGGTCGTGGGCGAGGTCGATTTCCAGCGTGCCGAGCTGCAGCACCGGCGAGGTGTTGGCGCTGCGCCGCCGCTCGACCGCGCGCAGCCTGGCCAGCAGTTCCGCCGGGTCGTAGGGCTTGATGAGGTAGTCGTCGGCACCGGCATCGAGCCCGCGGATGCGGTCGGTGACCTGGTCGCGGGCCGTCAGCACGATGACGATGGGCGGTTCCCGCAGCGCGCGCACCTGGGGCAGCAGCGAGAGGCCGTCGCCGTCGCCCAGGTGCAGGTCGAGCAGCACCGCCGCGTACTGCACCGAGAGCAGGGCGCCGCGCGCCTCGGCGAGGCTGGTCGCCACGTCGACCACGAAAGCCTTGGCGAGCAGATAGCTGCAAACGGCATCTGCCAACGCAGTGTCATCTTCGACCAGCAATATGCGCACGCGGTTTGTCTCTCCAAAAACACGAAGTCTAGCGCCCGCAGGGCAGCCGAAAGGTTGCGTCAGGTTTCGTTCAGGTCGCTTCAGACTGGGTTCATCCCCTGAAAGTAGGCTCGTGCCAGTCTTTCCTGAGGCCTCTTGTTTCCTTTGTTCATGACACGTACCGCGAATTTCCGTCTCGCAGCCCTGACCTTGCTCGCACTGGCCTTGTTGATGATCTGGGACGCTTCCGGCGGCGACCTTTGGCTGGCACGCATGGCCGGAACGCCGATGGGCTTTCCCTGGCGCGAGAACGCCTTCCTGGTTCATGTGATGCACGAGGGCGCCAGGAACCTGAGCTGGCTGCTGGTGATCAGCCTGTTCGCCGCCATCCGCTGGCCGGTGGGCGTCCTGCGGAAACTGTCCACGCCAGGCCGGGTGCAGCTCGCGGTGACCGTGCTGACGTCGGTGCTGGCCGTCAGCCTGATCAAGCATGCCAGCGGCACGAGCTGCCCCTGGGACCTGAAGGAGTTCGGCGGCGTGGCGCACTACGTTTCGCACTGGGCATGGGGCGTGGGCGACGGCGGTGCGGGCGGGTGCTTCCCGGCCGGGCATGCGTCGGCCGCATTCGCCTATATCGGCGGCTACTTCGTGCTGCGCCGGGTTTCGTCCCGTGCGGCGTTCATCTGGCTGGGCACGGCACTGGTCGCGGGCCTGGCGCTTGGGGTGTCCCAGCAGCTGCGTGGCGCCCATTACATGAGTCACACGCTCTGGACCGCCTGGGTCTGCTGGGTGGTCGGTTTCGCCATCGACGTCATGGTGACGCGCCTGAATCCGAGTCTGCTCGAACCGGCGGCGCCCCTGCATGCAGGCTCTTGATATCGCGCTGTTCGGATGGTTCAACGCGGGCGCTTCGGCGCCGGCATGGAGCATCCAGTTCGCGCTCTTCGCCTCCGATGCGCTGCCGGCCTTGCTGGCGGCGACGATCGGCCTCGGCGCCACGTTCGACCGCCGCTGGCGCCATGCCTTCTTCACCGCGCTGGTCAGCGTGCTGACGGTGTGGCTGCTCGTGAACCTGTTTCGCTCGGCCATGCCGTTTCCCAGGCCCGCGTTCTACGGCCTGGGCATCCAGTGGGCGCCGCAGGGCGTGCGGCCGGGCTTTCCTAGCCTGCATGCGGCCGGCACTTTTGCTGCGGCCTTTTCGCTGTGGTGCCTGCCGCGGCGCTCGCCCATGCTGATTGCGCTCGCGGTGGCGGCGGTGGTAGGCTGGAGTCGCCTGTTCCTGGGACTGCACTTTCCATCCGATGTGGCGGCGGCGGTGGTCCTTGGCATGCTGGTGTCGATCATGGTGGAGCGCTGTGTGAGCCGTCCTTTGAGTCTTGTCGCTTCGAAGGCCGTCCCTCGTCGGCGGCGGTCTCGCGCGGGGTGAGACTGAACACGGGCTGAATGATCGATTCAGACTCCCTTCAGGCGCTGTTCGTACATTAATTACATGTCTGTTTCGCGTACCGAGCCCGCGCCTGCGCACCGTGCGCGCGCTTCCGAGTCCTTTTCGCAACCCCTTCCTGCAGCCAATGCGCCGTGGGCGCGCTTCGACCGGTGGCTGGCGCAGCCGCGTTCCGCCGGGCAGGTCGTGCTCTGGCTCAGCCTGTACCTGGCGCTGACCGCCAACTGGCCGTTGTGGAACGAACTGGCCCGCATCGGCGGGGCGCCGAGCACCTACCTGCCGACGATCGTGGCCATGAGCCTGCTCACGATGTGCGGCTCGGTGGCAATACTTTCGTTGACAGCCTGGTCGCGCTGGATGAAGCCGCTGTGGTTCGCGGTGGTCCTGGTGGCCGCGGTGGTGCAGCACTACATGCTGGAGTACCGCGTCGTCATGGATCCGACCATGATCGCCAACGCGCTGCAGACCGACCCGCACGAAGCGCGCGACCTGCTGAGCGGGCGCATGGCCTTCAACGTGCTGGTGGTGGCCCTGCCTGCGGGCTGGGCGCTCTGGCGCGTGCGCATCGCGCCGATGCGCTTTCTCTCCAAGCTCTGGCGCAACGCGGCGCTGCTGTTGCTGGCGGTGGTGGTGGCGCTGGGCACGGCGGTGGCCATGAACCGGCAGCTGGCGCCGCTGATGCGCAACAACGTCCACCTGCGCTACATGATGAACCCGATTGCGAGCCTCTACTCGACGGGGTCCGTGTTCATCAGGCCGATGTTCAAGCGCAGCGGCAAGCTGATTCCCATCACGGCAGGCACGGCGCTGGGCGCGAGCTACGCCGCGCAGGTGCGCCCGCCGATGTTCGTGGTGGTGGTGGGCGAGACGGCGCGCGCCGACCACTTCGCCCTCAACGGCTATGCGCGCGACACCACGCCCGAGCTGGCGAAGCGCGGCGTGCTGAGCTACCGCGATGTGCATTCGTGCGGCACCAACACGCTGGCCTCGGTGCCGTGCATGTTCTCGCCGCTGGGCAAGCAGGGCTACGAATCGCGCAAGGACGACTACGAGAACCTGATGGACGTGCTGCAGGCTTCCGGCCTGGCCGTGCTCTGGCTCGACAACCAGGCCGGCTGCAAGGACGTTTGCACGCGCATCCCGAACGCATCGGCCTTCGACAACCTCGACGCGGCCACCAAGAAGGCGCTGTGCGACGGCGACGAGTGCCTCGACGACGTGATGCTCAAGGGGCTCGACGAGCGGATTGCCGCGCTGCCGGCCGAGCGCCGCGCCAAGGGCGTGGTGCTGGTGATGCACCAGATGGGCAGCCATGGCCCGGCCTACTACAAGCGCTCGGCACCGGAGGTGAAGCGCTTCACGCCCGAGTGCAAGACCAACGCGCTGGCCGAGTGCGGCCACGCCGAACTGATGAACGTCTACGACAACTCGATCGTCCAGACCGACCGCTTCCTTGGCCAGACCATCGACTGGTTGAAGGCGCAGTCGAGGCAGTACGACCCGGCGATGCTGTATGTCAGCGACCATGGCGAGTCGCTCGGCGAGTACGGCCTGTTCCTGCACGGCGTGCCGTACAGCTTTGCGCCCGAGGCCCAGAAGCACGTGCCGATGGTCACCTGGTTCAGCGAAGGCATGAGCGAGCGCCGCAAGCTCTCGCACAAGTGCATGGAAGCGGGGCTCGATGCGCCGCTCACGCACGACAACCTCTATCACACGGTGCTGGGCCTGATGGACGTGAGCACGCCCACCTACAAGCCCGCCCTCGACGCGCTGGCCTCCTGCCGCGCCCAGGGCTGAACACCGCTTTACTTCTTCTCGCGCGGCAGCCGCCCCATCAGGAAGAACTCGTTGTTCGGCTGCATGCCGCTGAAGCTGGCGAGGCGGTTGCTCAGGCCGAAGAAGGCGGTGATGGCCGCGATGTCCCAGATGTCCTCGTCGTCGAAGCCATGGGCGTGCAGCGGCGGGAAGTCGCTGTCGTCGATCTCGTGCGAGCGGTCGCAGACCTTCATCGCGAAGTCGAGCATCGCGCGCTGGCGCGGCGTGATGTCGGCCTTGCGGTAGTTCACCGCCACCTGGTCGGCCACCAGCGGCTTCTTCTCGTAGATGCGCAGCAGCGCGCCGTGCGCCACCACGCAGTAGAGGCACTGGTTGGCCGCGCTGGTGGTGGTGACGATCATCTCGCGGTCGCCCTTGGTGAGCGAGCCTTCCTCCTTGAGCATCAGCGCGTCGTGGTACGCGAAGAAGGCGCGCCACTCGGCCGGCCGGCGTGCCAGCGCGAGGAACACGTTGGGCACGAAGCCGGCCTTTTCCTGCACGGCGAGGATCGCGGTGCGGATGTCTTCGGGCAGGTCCTTGAGTTCGGCGAGGGGGTAGCGGGCGGCCATGCTTGTTGTCTCCTGGTGTTCGATGCCAGGATCATAGGTGCGCATTTCGATGGCCGAGGCCCTCATCTCTCCTTCGCTTGAAGCTCCCGATATGCCGACTCCCGGCGCCAGGCATATCTACTTAGATCTTCATTGCTCTCACCGCCCGTTCCAGACTCGCCCGCACGATCACGCGATGAAACGGTGCAATCGTCGCAAGATAGATGCGCCCCAGTCGGTTGTGGCAATGCACCACCGTCCCCGCGACCAGCTCGCGCCCATTTGCGGCATCGATGCGAAGTTGCATGGTGACGCGGAAGTCGAGATGCCGATCGTCCTCGCCCACCACCAACTCCGTCGCGCTCTTTGACAGCACCGGGAAGAAGCCGATAACCGGCCCACGCGCCGCGGCGGCAAGACCGACGGCGCGCGACGACTTGACGCCGACGGTCGCCATCACCACGTCGCGGGCCCGTGTGAGCGCACGAATCCACCAGGCCTGTCGCTCCAACGCGGCGCGTGCCAGCACCTCCAGGTCATCGCTGGCGTGCGCCGGCAATCGAATTGCAAAGGCGTCCAGGAGGTCCGCGCCCGCGTAAAGCGGCGCAAGCACGCTGTTGCCAGGCATGGGCACGGCGCGCGCTTTGGTCATGTGTTGAGGTACCGGATGCTGGGGAGAGGCGTAGCAATGGTGCGAGCACGGTAGATCAAGACGTCTCCTCTTGATAAAGCCTGCAGGGGGCGCTGCATCATATCCAGCGCTGGAGTGACTCGCCGCGGCACGACCTTGCACAACGGACTCACGGAGCGACGTGCCTCGCTTGGCAGCACATCCACCCGAACGGGCGCTAAATCACTTGCGCGCCACCCCCGTCGTCCACGATCAGCCTGAAATACTCAATAGGCACCCACCTGCGTTGCCCTACTTGAGCGCCTTGCCCTGCGTGGCGCCCAGAGGCGTGTGCAGTTGCGAAGCCACCCACTGGCCGGTGTTGTCGTCACGGCCCTGCAGCAGGTAGCGCGTGTCAGGCTTGCCGTAGTTCTGCACCGCGATGGCCGAGAACTTGCCGATGTCCGTCTTCGGGTCGCGCAGCCGGTTCACGATCAGCACTTTTTTCGTGTCGGCGAAGTCGGCCATCATGTTCTGGTCGCCCTCGCTGTCGCCGGCGATGAAGCTCGGGCCGTAGCCGTACTTGCTGACCAGGAAGCGCTGGATGTTCTTCGTCTTGCCGGGGCCTTGGGTTTGGTCGTAGCCGCGGCGGAACTCGGCCTGAATCACGCCGTTGGCGTCGCGCTCCAACTCCATCGCGAGCACGCGCTCGGGCGGGTTGTTGTAGCCGAAGGCGGGGTTCGAAGAGATTTCCTTGATCACGTCGACGAAGGACGCCGAGCACACCCACACATCGAAGCCGGCATTGCGGAATGCGGCATACAGCTCTTGCATCTCGGGCTGCAGGCGCAGGCCGTTCTTCCAGCTGACCGAAACCACGCCCGCCTGGCCCGGCACGGCGGTGGGCGAGGTCCATTTCACCTTGACGACCGGCTCCTTCAACTGCCAGGCCACGGTGTCGGCCGTGAGCTTGCGCACCTGCGCCTCGGTCATGCCGACGAAAAGGTAGGTGACCCAGGGGTAGGCCGTGTCGTGGTCGAAGGTGTCGCCGATGGCTTCGTAGAGATAGCGCACCTTGGTGGTGAAGGCGATGTAGTGCGGATTCAGCTTCACGGCCGCCAGCGGCTGGCTGCCCTTGAGGCCGCTGTAGTTCTGGTAGAGCCAGGTGTAGCTGGCCACGATGTCGGGCACCACGAGGTCGATGTTGACCGGCTTGCCCGCCGTGTTGTTGTACGCGGGCAGGAAGTCTTTCTTCGGGATGTTCTTGCGCAGCGCCACGTCGAGCTGCGCGGGCGTGGCGCCGAAGGCGAGGTTCTCGAGCTGGTAGGTCAGCGAGGCTTCCTCGATGTCGAGAAACACGCTGGTGTTGTCCCAGTCGAACACCACGTAGGGTGGCCTGGCTGCGTTGTAGCCCGGGCTGCCCTTGCCGAGGCTGGCGATCAGGCCCTCGATCTGTGCGCGGTTGAAGGCGTCCCAGTGCGCGGGCGTGAGGCCCTTGGCGGGCGAGAGGCTGGCGCAGCCGGTGGCGACGAGCGCGGTGGCGAGCGGGGTGAGGAGGAGGAGGCGGCGTTGCATGCGTTCCCTGTTGTTGTGCGTTTGTGGATGAGAGGCAGCGAGCGTATGCAACGCCCGTGACACTTCTGCATCGACCTATGCATCAGCCATGCCAGGCTGTGCGCGATCGGCATGCGTCTGCGTCGCGCGGCCGAAGCTGTATTTGTTGGCGCGAATCGAGACTTCGTGCCGCACGCAGCGGCCACACAGCATGCGCTCTTCTCTAAAGTGAATGCCCCTGTCACTCAGCACCCCCACCAAGGGGCGCAGCAAGGCGCAACACACCACAAGCCGAATGAATGAAGAACCGCTTCGCCTCGCGGCGGGTTGTCGGTGCGCAAGCACCGATGCAAATGCGAGGTATCAAAAGGCGACGGCCGGGGTGCGCAAACACCCCAGCCGTCTAACCAGAAGACGTGCAATCACCTCGGAAAGGAACGCACACCAAATGGCTACCCAGACTATAGCCCGGCCTCGCACGCCGGTATCCCCCGACGGGAACGACCAGAACCCGACGGATCTTCTCGAGACCACACTCGCGCAGCTCGAAGCGCTGATGTGGACCTGCCACGGAGAAGACATCGACTGGTGCAGCGGCGACGGGCCCCGACAGCTGGCCAACCTGCATTGGCTCGCAGCCGACCTGACGCGTCGGGCCGGGGAGTTGTTCCAGTTGAGTGTGAAGGCGCAGCGCGAGACGCCTGAGACTGGCCAGTAGGGGCTGGTTTGGCAGGCTGCGGGTTTTGCAGCCTGTCATTTGCAATGGAGCAGTTGGTTCAACTCGAAGAGCGCATGGATGGGTACTATCGGCCACAAGCAGCCAGTCGCGACCGACAGGTCCAAGGATGTTCAATCGACCAAAGTTGCCGGATTCGCTCATTGGCTCGACGGCTCTCTATCGGACGTGAAGGTAATAGCAATTGACCCGGTCGCGGCGATGGTCACGCGACCGCCCATCCTGTTCGACTCCACCAGTCGTGGATTTCCGTTAGCTCTTGCCCGCCAGCCACGGATAGCGGTCTGTGTCCTTGCCCGCATAGTCCGGGTCGAGATAGACGAATAGACGCTGGATCTTCGACTCCTTGATCTCAAATACATCGCACCACTTGGCTGAAGTCCAGGGGCCGTCGCGGTGCTCGCCGCTGCTGGTGCCTTCCACCGCGACGCGGGACCCCGACACCGTCCAGACAAAGCCGTCATAGTCGTGCTTGATGGCCTTCAGCGAGGGACCGAATTCCATCAACAGCTTGAGAATCTGCTCCTTGCCTTTGGCCACGCCCCACTTGGGGAAGTACACCTGAGCATCTTCGGCAAAGAGATCCAGGACGCTGCCGCCTGTGGACGTCGTTCCGCCGTTGTCGAGGGCTTTGATGTATTCCATGACGACAGCCTTCAGCTGCGGCTCGGAGTCAGGTGTGAAAGCTCTTGAAGCCTCGAGGGTGTCCAGTGCCTCGCGCAACAGCTTGATCTTTCCGGCTTCGGCGACGAGCCGGCCGGCATAGCGTTGCTTGTAGGTCTTTCCCGTTGCGGGCACCCGCGCATCCACGTCGTACTCGCCGAAGGCCTGGTCGGGCGTCTCGATCAGGATGCGGATGTTGTGGAAGTGGAAGCCCGGCACCATCGCGAGAAATCCCTTGAGGAACTTCTCGATCGCAGCCGGACCTTGGGCGCGCGCGTTCACGGTGGGGAGTTCCAGGACGCCGTCGTCCGCAAACAGCGCTGCTGCGGCCGCGGGGTCCTGGATGGTGGCGAGATAGTCTTGAAGCAGGCGGGTGGCGTTTTTCATGATGATGTCCTGTCGGGTGATTGGAATTGGAAGTGATTTTTCAGTCGTGGCGGCGGCAGCGTGACTCAGACCTGTGCGAGTCCGCCGTCGACGAACAATTCGGCGCCGGTGACGAATGACGACTCTTCGGATGCCAGGAAGACCGCCGCCTGCGCGACGTCCTGCGGCTGACCCATGCGCCCGATCGGGATCTGGGTCGTCATGTAGTCGAGCAGTCCTTGCTGCTGGGCGGGATCGGGCCCTGCAAGGTCCACGAGACCAGGCGTGTGGATGGGGCCCGGTGACAGCGTGTTCACGCGGATCGCCTTGCCCTTGAGATCCAGTACCCAGCTGCGCGCGAGATTTCGGACCGCGGCTTTGGTCGCGCTGTACACACTGAAGCTCGCCGTGCCGACGATGCCGGTGGTCGATCCCGCCAGAATCACCGACGCACCGTTCACGGCCTTGTCGAGCAGCGGGAGCGCCTTTTGAACCGTGAACACGACGCCCCTGACGTTGCGGTTGAAGGTCTCGTCGAAATGCGCCTCGGTGATGGCACCGAGCGGGAGCATGCTGCCGCCACCAGCATTGGCATACAGCACGTCGATGCGGCCGTGCTCCGTCGCAACCTTGTCGTACAGGCGATCGAGATCGGCCAGCTTGCTCGAGTCGCCTCGCACGCCGATGGCGTTCGGTCCCACGGCGGCGACCGCAGCGTCGAGTTCCGCCTGACGGCGGCCGGTCATGTAGACGAATGCGCCTTCCGACGCGAACGCCTTGGCCGCTGCGAGACCGATGCCGGTGCTCGCGCCGGTGATGACTGCGACCTTGCCCGAAAGTCTTGTGCCCATGTCTTTGCTCCAGTTGATGAAAGGGTGAGCGAAGCTTAGGGAATGCACACGTGTGGATAAAGTATCCGAACTTGACTACTTATTCCATGTGCCTGAATAATGACTGGCACTCTCCTCTCGTCTTCACTCGATCGACCATGGATCAACTGCTTGCCCTGCGCGTGTTCGCGCGTATCGCCGACGTGGGCGGCTTCTCGAAAGCCGCGGACGCCATGAACATCCCGCGAGCGACCGTCACGAAGCTCGTGCAGGATCTGGAACGTCATCTGGGCGTCAAGCTGCTTCAAAGAACCACGCGTCGAGTCCATCTGACACCCGAGGGCGCCGAGTACGTCGAAAGAGCCAGGCGCTTGCTCGGAGATCTCGACGAGATGGACGAGCGAGCGGCGAGAACGCGCACCCGGCCCAGCGGCAGGATTCGAGTCGACATCGGGTCGGTACTGGCGAACATGATCCTCATTCCGGCGCTGCCCGCATTCCGCGCGCGCTACCCGGAGCTGTATGTCGATCTGGGCGTGAGCGACCGCCCGATCGACCTCATCGGAGAAGGTGTGGACTGTGTCATCCGCGGTGGCGAGCTCGCGGACACCTCGCTGGTTGCGCGGCACATCGCGGACCTCGACTGGTGCACCTGCGCCAGCCCCATCTATCTGGGCGCTCGTGGCGTTCCCAAGCATCCTTCCGAGCTGTTGCCTCGCGAATCGACCTCGAATGACAAGACGCGCGTGCCAGGCCACGCCATCGTCGGGTATTTTTCGTCGCTCACCGGGAAGGCGTTTTCGCTGGACTTTCGGAAGGGAGATGAGCATGTGGTAGTGAACGGCCAGGTTGCCGTGGGCGTCAACGAGAGCACCGCCCACCTCAGCGCACTGCTGACCGGAGCAGGGCTCGGGCAAGCCTTCAAGTTCATGGTCGTTCCGCACATGAAAACCGATGCGCTGCGAACCGTGCTCGACGACTGGACGCGGCCGCGTCATCCTTTGCATGTGGTGTACCCGAGCAATCGACACTTGAGCACCAAGCTCCGTGTGTTCATCGAGTGGATTGCGGAGACGTTTGCCCCTTTCGACGACCGTGCTTGCCAGCACCAGACGTGATGCACCGACACAGAGGTGCTGGCATTGACTGCGGGTAGCTTGAACGACCGCTCCCAGGCATCGCATTCGGGTAGTCGTCTGGCCGCTCAGGGCCCAAAGTGACTGTACATACTTTCACGAAAGCGGCCGTTCGATCCCGGCGTCCTCACCAAAAGCCGCGAACGAGCCCTGCTAAGCCTCGATGCGTTCAGCCTGCCGCTCGATGAAGCGCGCAACGCGCCGCACGAGCGCCTGATTCCCACCAGCAGATGCCACGCTGGCCGCCGCATGAACAGCGACTGTCTCGCCAATGACAACGATGACTTCTTCCGCCGCCGCAGCGGTCAGCCCGAAGTGCGGCGCGGCCTCGCGCACCAGCGCAAGGCTCGACGCGTGCTGCCCCGGGAGAATGGCCAACTCCTGATAACCCGTGTGACCGCCCAACTGCATCACGAGGTCGAAGGCCGGGGCCAGGCGCCACCGTCCGTCTTCGCTCCGCAGCGCGCCATGGTTCTTGACGTGATCGTCGCTGTTGCCTGCCGCCAGGTTGAACACCATGCGCCGGAACAACTCGGCCAGGTCTTCTTGCGGCTGCCGCGAGATGCGCCGCAGCAGTTGCGCCAGCTCGACGTAGCTGCCCCCGCTGGATTCGTAGGGCACATCGAGCAGTGCCGAAGCCGAGAGGTAGTGAAAGCGCCGCTCGTCGCTCACCGGACCCGCGCGGTCGAAGCGCTCGACCAGCAGGGCGTGCCCCGACGCAAGGGGGCGCAGCAGGAAGTGCGGGACATCGATGCCGCAGGCGTCGGCCAGCCAGAGCGTGGCTGCCTCGATGACTTCCACGTCGTGGTCATCACCACGCGACGCGAACTTGGCGATGAAGCGCCGGCCTTCATGCACAAAGGCTGCCTTGGGTCGCGCGCCGCCCAGGCTGCCGCCGCGCAGGAGCCGATGCATGTCGGGGCCGATCTCCATGCCGGCTTCGACGCGCCGTGACGCTTCGGCGAGCTCCTCCAGCGACAGAAGCGTCGAAGGCGGTTCTTCGCTTTCGATGGGCAGCGTTTCGGCGAACACCATTGCGCCGATGCGGTCCTCGTTGGTCAGCAGCAATGCATCGATGTCGGACAGGGGCTTGCCCTGGCGAATCTCAAGCACCTTGCGTCCCCAGCTGTCGGGCAGCGCATCGCGCAGCGTGAGCGGCATGGCGCCGCCATCGCGGATGCGGCGCTCGGGCAACACGAAAGCGGCATCGCGCAGCGGCAGGTGCTCGGGGTTGAGCGGTGCGGCCGCCGGGTCTTGGAGATAGCGCCGGCCGTAGGCGAATTCGCCGGACTCCACCACGCCGCGGCGAACGACTTTCATCAGGCCGGCCGGTTGCACCCGTTCGCCGGTGTGGTGCGCGAGGCCGACGTAGATACGCCGCTCGACATCGGCGTCGTCAGAAGTCACGTTCGCCCTCCGCGATCACGCCCGCGGCGCCTTGCGCGGTCGGCCTGCGCACGCGGCGCTTCGCGGCCAGCCCGGCGGGGGCGGGGGCCACGCTGTCGAGCGAATCGATCTCGCCGAAGAGCCACAGCGCATGGGCCAGCAGGCCGATGCTGGTGCCGGGCTTGCCGGATTCGAGTGCGCGCAGGGTGTTGGGTGAGCACAGCAGCCGCTCGGCCATTTCGGCGACGGTCCATTCGCGATGGACCCGGTGCGCGCGAAGGCGCAGCCCAAGCCTTTCAAGGGGCAGGGCGGTTTGCGAGGGCAGGGCCGAGAGGCTGCGGCTGCTTTTTGACATCAATAAAATGACTATTAAACGGCTTAAGAGTCATTTTATTGCGTATTTGGCTATCTGGAAAGCCCGATGGTCCGACCGGTCTCCGGTGCGTCGTGCTGCTGCAGCACGGCAAGGTCGCTCTCGTCCTTGAGCCCCACGCCGGTCAGCCCGCGCCTCAGGGACTCACGCATCAGCCACGCCAGCTTGAATGCCGCGGCTTCGTAAGGCAGGCCTTCGGGGCGCACGTTGGAGATGCAGTTGCGCTCGGCATCGTGCCGGCCGCGTTTGGGCGAATGGGTCAGGTAGATGCCGAGGCTGTCGGGCGAACTCAGGCCGGGCCGCTCGCCGATCAGCATCACCGAAAGCATCGCGCCGAACAGCTCGCCCACCTCGTCGGCCAATGCCACGCGCGCCTGCGTGGCGATGACCACGGGTGCAAAGCGCGTGTCGACCGGCAGTTGCGAGCGCAGCGCCGCGAGAAGCGGTGCGGCATGGCGCGCTACGGCGAGCGAGGAAAGGCCATCGCCGATGACGATGCAGACATCGCAGCCGTAGCGACCGATGCCCCGCAGGCGTCCGGCATCGTCGTCGTCGAGCTGGCGGCCCAGGTCGGGGCGGCGCAGGTAGGTGGTGCGGTCTGCCGCGCGGCTGCGTGCGCGCGCCACTTCCCAGTGCTGCGCGCTCAACGTGGCCTCGAGCGCATCGACGTCGAGCGCCGCATGGATGGCATCGCGCGCCATCGCATGGGCCCAGCCGAAGCGCAGGGTTTCGTCGGTGGGCATGCCGGCGCCGGCGCGGCCGAGTGCAAGGCGAGCGGGCGTGGCCGAGCGCCATTGCGCCCAGGGGTTGGGGGTTACTGCATCACTCATGGCGTGAGTGCGGCGAGCCCGCCCATGCCGGCCAGCAGGCGGTTGGCCGACGGCGGCGCGAGCTGCCCGGCGGCATTGGTGATCTGCATGCGCTGCAGCCAGGCCTCGAACTCGGGCGCCCGCTTCAGGCCCAGTGTTTCGCGCAGGAAGAGCGCGTCGTGGAACGAGGTGCTCTGGTAGTTGAGCATCACGTCGTCAGCGCCCGGAATGCCCATGATGAAGTTGATGCCCGCGGTACCGAGCAGCACGAGCAGGGTGTCCATGTCGTCCTGGTCGGCCTCGGCGTGGTTGGTGTAGCAGATGTCGCAGCCGATGGGCAGGCCGAGCAGCTTGCCGGAGAAATGATCTTCGAGGCCGGCACGGATGATCTGCTTGCCGTCGTACAGGTACTCCGGTCCGATGAAGCCGACCACCGTGTTGATGAGCAAGGGCTTGTAGCGCCGCGCCAGCGCATAGGCGCGCACCTCGCAGGTCTGCTGGTCGACATCGAAGTTGGCGTTGGCCGAGAGCGCGCTGCCCTGGCCGGTTTCGAAATACATGACGTTGTTGCCGATGGTGCCGCGCTTCAGCGCCAGCGCCGCGGCATACGCCTCGTCGAGCAGCTCGGGCGTCACGCCGAAGGAGAGGTTCGCCTTCTCGGTGCCCGCGATCGACTGGAACACCAGGTCGACCGGTGCCCCGGCTTCCGCGAGCTTGAGCGTGTTGGTCACATGCGTGAGCACGCAGCTCTGGGTGGGAATCTCGAAGCGCTGGATCACTTCGTCGAGCAGGCGCAGCAGCTGGCCCAGCACCGGCATGCTGTCGGACGCGGGGTTGAGGCCGATCACCGCATCCCCTGCGCCGTAGAGCAGGCCGTCGAGCGTCGACGCGGCCACGCCGCGCAGGTCGTCGGTGGGGTGGTTGGGCTGCAGGCGCACGGCCAGATGGCCGGGCAGGCCGATGGTGTTGCGGAACCGGGTGACCACGCTGCACTTCTTCGCGACCGACACCAGGTCCTGGTTGCGCATGAGCTTGGACACGGCCGCCACCATCTCGGGCGTGAGGCCCGGTGCCAGCGTGGTGAGCGTGGCCGTCGTGGCTTCTTCCGAGAGCAGCCAGTTGCGGAAGTCGCCGACCGTGAGGTGCGAGACCGGCGCGAAGGCCTGTGCATCGTGGCTGTCGATGATGAGCCGCGTGATGTTGTCGCTCTCGTAAGGAATCAGCGCTTCCGTCAGGAACTGCTTGAGCGGCGTCTCGGCCAGCACATAACGCGCGGCCATGCGCTGCTGCGCGGTGGCCGCCCCCACGCCTGCGAGGTAGTCGCCGGAGCGCGCGGGGCTGGCAAAGGCCATGACCTGCCGCAGGTCGTCGAAGGCGAAGACCTGTTGGTCGATGGTGGTGCGATAGCGCATCGTCTTTCAGGCGGTGGTGGTCGAGGAAGAAAGCATCTCGTCGGGCGCGGCCGCCTTGCGCTGCGCCGAGGTCAGCAGGAAGTAGCCGTAGGCCGCGGCCATCAGCACGAGGAACAGCACCGTGAGCATGAAGTTGAACCAGACCATGGCGCCGAGGCACACCACGCCGAGGCCGAGCGCGATCGCCGGGAACACCGGGTAGAAGGGCGCGCGGTAGGTGCGCAGCAGGTTGGGCTCGGTGCGGCGCAGCTTGAAGAGCGCCGCCATCGAGATCAGGTACATCACGATCGCGCCGAGCACGGCCATGGTCACGATGTTGGCCGTGAGCGTCTGGCCGCCGAACTGCACCCACTCGTCGCTGAAGATCGCGGCCACGCCGATCACGCCACCGGCCAGCAGTGCGCGGTGCGGTGTGTCGAAGCGCGGGCTCAGCCCCGCGAAGTAGCTCGGCAGGTAGCCGGCACGCGCCAGCGCGAAGATCTGCCGCGAATAGCCCATGATGATTCCGTGGAAGGAGGCGATCAGCCCGAAGAGACCGATCCACACCAGCATGTGAAGCCAGCCGCTGTTGTCGCCCACCACGGCCTTCATGGCCTGCGGCAGCGGGTCGTTGATGTTCGCGAGCTTGCGCCAGTCGCCTACGCCGCCCGCAAAGATCATCACACCGAAGGCCAGCACCACCAGCGTGACGATGCCGGTGGTGTAGGCGATGGGAATGGTGCGGTGCGGGTCGCGCGCTTCTTCGGCCGCCATGGCCGCGCCCTCGATGGCGAGGAAGAACCAGATCGCGAACGGGATCGACGCGAAGATGCCCGAGATGGCCGCGCCGTTGAGCACGCTGCCGCCGGCCCAGCCGTTGGCAACGAAGTTGGCCATGGTCCAGCCCGGCGTGACCACGCCCATGAACACCAGCAGCTCGACGATGGCCAGGATGGTCACGAACAGTTCGAAGGCCGCCGCGATGCCCACGCCCACCCAGTTGAGCCCGATGAAGATCACATAGGCGCCGAGCGCGAACCACTTTGGGTTGATGCCCGGGAACTGCACGTTGAGGTAGGCCCCGATGGCGAGCGCGATGGCCGGCGGCGCAAAGACGAATTCGATCAGCGTGGCAAAGCCCGCCACGAAGCCGCCGTTCGGGCCGAAGGCGCGCCGCGCATAGGCGAAGGGCCCGCCCGCATGCGGGATGGCGGTCGAGAGTTCGGTGAAGCTGAAGATGAAGGTGGTGTACATCGTGGCCACCAGCACCGTGGCGACCAGGAAGCCGAGCGTGCCGGCCGTGTTCCAGCCGTAGCTCCAACCAAAGTACTCACCCGAGATGACGAGGCCCACCGCAATGCCCCAGAGCTGAACGGGGCCGAGCACCTTCTTGAGGTGACCGGTGCCGGACTGAACGGTGAATGCGGCCGGCGTGGCTTCGGTGGAATGCATGGGGCTTCCTCTCTTTGCGGATGTTGACAGTGCGCATCCAGCAAAGCAAGGGTCGTTCCACCAGATACATCGGCGCACAGGCGCGGTCCGCGTGCTGGCCATAATCGGGGCCTTTCCAATTCCCGAGGTGTTTCGTGAAGTCTCTTTTCTGTGCCGCTCTCGTGTCTGTCTTCGCCATGCCCGCCGCCTGGGCGCAATCCGCCGCCGTGACCACGCCCAGCGGCCTGATCTATCAGTCGCTGAAGGAAGGCACCGGTGCATCGCCCGCCGCCACGGACGTGGTCAAGGTGCACTACCGCGGCACCTTCCCCGACAGCGGCAAGGAGTTCGACAGCTCCTACAAGCGCGGCGAGCCCACCGAGTTCCCGCTCAACGGCGTGATCCCATGCTGGACCGAAGGCGTGCAGAAGATGAAGCCGGGCGGCAAGGCCAAGCTGACCTGCCCGCCGGCGATTGCCTACGGCTCGCGCGGTGCGGGCGGCGTGATTCCGCCGAACGCGACGTTGAATTTCGAAGTTGAACTGGTATCGGTGACCAAGCGGTAACTGCAGCGGCCGGCTGGAGCCGGCCTGGCGGACGCACGGTCCGTGCAGTCCATCACGCTGCTTGCTGCGGGATGGTTGTCAGATCGTTTCCTGCGGATGTCGTCGTCATTCGCCTCCCATAATCCGCCGTGCGACTCCTGACACACAGGAGCGGGTTCAGGGAGGAACACATGTCCGCACTCAGTGCTGCGCGAGCGCGCACGCTCATCCAGGACCACGACAAGTGGCGCAAAGGCACGGGCGGTGCCCCGGCTGGTCTTGCCGGCGAAAGCGACGGCAGTGCCTATGCAGGTCTGGACCTCGACCTGATCACGTTCACGTCCAGCACCTTCAGCGGCAGCAGCTTCACGTCGACCACGTTCCGCGAGGCCGCCTGGACTTCATGCCAGTTCGTCGGCTGTTCGTTCAGCCAATGTGACATGCAGGGAATCAAGATCACCGGATGCACGTTCGTGAACTGCACGTTCAGCGCGTCGCAGTTCAAGGCAAGCACCTTCGCCAAATGCACTTTCAGCAAGTGCACCTGGACGGAACTGAACTTTGATGCAAGCCACTGGACGCAGGTGCAACTGCTGGGGTGCACTGGCAACCAGGTGAGCGCGGGCTATCTGCGGGGCGAGCAGGTCGACTTCACCGGCAGCCAGTTTGAAGCCATGCATCTCATCGGCGCGCGGATCAACTGAATGCAGACGAAATGAAGCGTCAGCGCCGGATCGCGGGCGTTGCATCGCAGCGTGAACACGCGCGATGGGCTACCGACGGGTACTGCGAACCGGGCTTGGGCTTGAAGTCCCGGCTCAACCTGGCTGGTACTGATACAGCCAGGTCTCCGTCAACGTCTGGTCCCCGTTCTTCAAGTAGAGCCGCATGTCGATCGGCTCGTTGCCTTCAGGCGTGAAGTCAAACTGCGCGCGCCAGTGGCCGGGCACGCCGTTGGGCACCGCCTCGGCGAAGACGTACGAGAACTTGCCGCGCGGCGCGGTCAGCACCAGTTCGGGCTTCACGCCGAAGGGCACCGTGGTGAGCGGCTGGCCGATGAACTCGACCATGAACTTGCGCACACCCTGCGGACGCGGCTGGCCCGGCTGGCCGCCGCGTCCGATGCGCGTGGCCACGCAGCGCGCAAGCGGCGAAGGGAAGGGCTCCTGGTCGGTCCAGTGCAACCGGTACTGCAGGCTGTAGCTCGCGCCCGCCTTGGCATCGGCCTTCGGCACCCAGAAGGCGACGACGTTGTCGTGGATCTCGTCGTCGGTCGGAATCTCGATCAGCTGCACCGAGCCTTCACCCCAGTCGCCCCGCGGTTCGATCCAGAGGCTCGGGCGCTTCTCGTAGTTCACGCCGTCCTGGTAGTGGTCGAACGATCGATCACGCTGCAGCAGGCCGAAGCCGCGTGGCCTGGTGTCCGCGAACGCGGAGGCGCGCGTCTGCGTCGGGTTGTTGAGCGGGCGCCAGATGCGCTCGCCCGCGCCGTTCCAGATCGCGAGGCCGTCGGAGTCGTGCACCTCGGGCCGCCAGTCGATGGCGGTGGGCTTGATGGTCTCGGAGTACCAGTACATCGAGGTGAGGGGCACGAGGCCCAGGCGGGCCACGTCGCGGCGCAGGAAGAGGCGCGAATCGATGTCCATGATCACCGCCTTGCCGCGCTGCATCACGAACTTGAAGACGCCCGTGACGCTCGGCCCCTCGAGCAGCGCGTAGACCGTCATCGAGGTGGTGTTGTTGGCGGCCGGTGTCTCGAAATAGAAGCGCGTGAAGGTCGGAAATTCTTCCGGCTTGTCGGGCACCGCCACGTCGAGCGCGAGGCCGCGTGCCGAGAGGCCGTACTGGTACAGCTCGCCGATTGCGCGGAAGTACGAGGCGCCGAGAAAGGCGACCCAGTCGTTCTTCTGCCAGTCCAGCTTGCTCTGGTCGCCCAGCCGGCTTTCCTGCAGGCGGAAGCCCGCGAAGCCCGCGCCGGGCGGCAGTGCGCGCGCCGGGCTGTTGGGCGGCATCGAGAAGTAGCTGGGGCTGTAGAGCACCTCGCGCGAGAAGGCATCGCCGTCGGTGTTCTCGAGCACGTGCATGCGCACCGGCGTCTGGAAGAAACGGCCGAGGTGGAAGAAGGTGACGGGAAAGGCGCCGGGGCCCTCGCGGAAGAGGGCATTGGCGGGGTCGAACTTGATCTTGCCGTGCGCGTCGTAGTCGATGCGTTCGAGCACATCGGGTGCGAGCGGCGCAGCGGCCGCATAGGGTTGCGCGGCCAGGCGCCTGGCCTGCGCGACGAGGCTGTCGAAGGAGAAGGGCGAGGGCTGGCTCAGTTGCAGGCCGCTGGCGGCCAGCGCTTGCGCGGGCAGTCCGAGGGCGGCCAGTGCGGCGGCGGCACCACCTGCGGCAAGGAAGGATCGGCGATCAAGCATGTGTTTCTTGAGGGTTGCGAGTCTTTGGGGGGAAGGCGAAAACGAGGCGGGCTTCGGAAAAACATCCTAAAGCAGCGTGAAGCGCAGGATTTTCTGCGATGGAAACAGCGGCAAGCATGACGCAGCCGGCGGGCCTCCCCGCGTCAGCCATTCCGCGCAATGCAGGCCGGACAAAGCCGCCGTTTCGGAAAATTGTGCATTTATGTATCGGCCGCATTCGTGGCGCCCAGCGCGTACACCGCGTAGAGCGGCACGCCGAAGAACATCCTGAACATCGGGCCGAACAGCGCGTAGGGGAGGCCCAGGCCTTCCATCACGCGGTAGGTGGCTTGAAGCCGCAGGCGTGGGTGGGCCTGCGTCAGGTCACCTGGTTTGCGCAGGCCCCAGAGGAACTCCGCGCCTGTCGGACGCACGGACGGATGGTTCCTGGCCCGGCCCGTGGCGATCCAGCACATGGCATCGAAGGCCAGCACGGAGCCTGCGGGCGCCCGCTCGCCGAACGTCGCGAAGACGGCCTGCACGGTTTCCGGCTTCAGGTACATGAGCACGCCCTCGGTGAAAAGGAAGACCGGCTGCGCCTTGCGTTTGCGTGGCAGTCCGAGCTGATCCCACCAGTCGGGGGCAGTCAGGTCGAGCTCGCGGACATCGTGGCGCGGATGGGTCTCGGGAATCAGTTCACGGCGCAGTTCGAGCACTTCGGGCAGGTCGGCATCGGTCATGCGGGACTTGTCGTCGTCGAGCCACTGGAAGTAGTGGCTCAGGCCGCAGCCCATGTTCACCACGCGGGCACCGGGATGCTGTTTCAGAAAATCCTGCGCCAGGCTGCGGAAGCGGCGCGTTCGCGCGAGGATGCCGTAGATGGTCGCCCGGTCTTCCGGCAGGGCCAGGCCGTCGTCGCGGATCTTCTCGAGGATCGCCGCAGCGTAGGCGTCCCTCACGGCCACATGCGGAAAGAGCGCATCGCCCGAAGCCCGCGCGGCCAGGGGGATCCTCAGGGTCGAAGGGACGGCCGACAGGTGGCGTGCGGGCTTTCTGGCTGTCATGGATGCTGGAGCAAGGTCATGCGCAAAGTCTCGCGGCTCGGGCATTGGCGGGCAAGTCAATCTTTCGTTCGGTGGCCCGGGCAGGGTAATCAGGCAGAAAAACAGAATTGTGCATAGAAATTATTTTGTGCATAATTTGTAGAATGCTGAATCACTCCACATCCACCAACGCTCCCGCCACCGACAGCGCCACGCCGCTTTCCGAGCAGGCCTTTCGCAGCCTGCGCCGCGATGTGCTCGTGGGCCACTTCGAGGCCGGCAGCAAGCTCAAGCTCGATGAGCTGCAAGGCCACTACGGCTTTTCGAGCAGCCCGCTGCGCGAAGCCCTGAGCCGGCTGGCCCAGGAAGGGCTGGTGCGTGCGGACGAGCGCCGCGGCTTCCGCGTCGCGCCGATCGCGCTGGACGATCTCAACGACATCACGCACATGCGCTTGATGCTCGACGTGCAGGCGCTGGCCAGTGCCATCGAACACGGCGACGACGCCTGGGAGGCGGGCATCGTGGCCGCCTTCCACCGGCTGGAAAAGATCGAGTCCCGCTTCGGCGACGGCGCGCTGGTGCTCGACGACGAATGGAGCGAGGTGCATCGCAACTTCCATCTCGGTTTGCTGGCCGCTTGCGCATCGGAGCGGCAACGCATGTGGAGCGCGAGCCTGTTCGACCAGGCCGAGCGCTACCGGCGCTTCTCGGCGCGGCACCGGCAGGTGGCGCGGCGCAAGTCCGTCGAGCACCGCAAGTTGATGGATGCAACCCTGCGGCGCGACAGCGAGACGGCTTGCGCACTGCTCACCGAGCACATCCGGAGCACGCAGCGCAACGTCGAAGCGGCGCTGCGCCGGATGCAGAACACCTGATGCCCGAGGGCCTTTTGCGCCCGCACCTCAACGAACCATCGCAGGAGACAAGAACCATGCTCAAGGTCGACCGACCGACACCCTCGCATTTCGGCATCTACGTGACCGACCTGGAACGGATGGTGGCTTTCTATACCGAGGTGTTCGACCTCACGGTGACCGATCGGGGTGTGGGCCGCACCTTCAAGAACCAGCTGGTCTTCCTGAGCGCCAGCCCGCACCAGCACCACCAGCTGGTCGTGGCCTCGGGCCGTCCCGCGGATGCCGTCTTCAGCACGGTGATGCAGCTGTCGTTCGCCGTGCCGGGCATCCAGTCGATGCGCGACATCTGGGCCCGGGCGGCGGCGCGCGGCGCGACGGACATTCGCGGCCTCAACCATGGCAATGCGCTCTCGGTCTACATGCTGGACCCCGAGGGAAACATGCTCGAGGTGTACATCGACACCCCGTTCTACATCGCGCAGCCGCACGGCGACCCGCTCGACCTTTCGAAGAGCGACGAAGAAATCATGCGCGAGACCGAGGCCATCTGCCGCAGCGATCCCACCTTCATGCCGCTCGCGCAGTGGCAGGCCGAGTTCGCCTCGCGCGCGCCGGCCGCGCACGGCTGACACCTATCCGCTTCCTGTCCGTTCCCCATTCATTCATTCATCCATCCATCGGAGATCCCATGAAACTTCTGTCGTTCGTACATCTTGGCCGCGAAACCTGGGGCGCCGTGGTCGGCGAGGACGTGGTCGATCTCGGCCGCGTCATGCCGCAGCACGCCACGCTGGCCGAGTACATCGGCTCGGGCGACTACCTGCACGCCGCCGAGCATGTGGAGGGCAGGGCGGGTGACGCGAAGCTCGCCGACATCACCTTCCTGCCCGTGATTCCGCGGTCGGAAAAGATCATCTGCGCGGTGCGCAACTACATGGACCATCACCAGGAGGTGCTGGCCGCCGGCATGCAGCGCGAGCTGTCGGAGCAGCCGCCGATCTTCCTGCGCGTGTGGCGCTCGCAATGCGCGCACAACCAGCCCATCGTGCGGCCCGACGTGTCGGAGTCGCTCGACTGGGAGGGCGAGCTCGCCGTGATCATCGGCAAGCCTGGCCGCAACATTCCGGAGAGCGAGGCCTATGCGCATGTGGCCGGCTACGCCTGCTACAACGACGCCAGCGTGCGCGAGTGGCAGTTCCATGCCAAGCAGATCGCGTCGGGAAAGAACTTCGAGTCCACCGGCGGCTTCGGTCCTTGGATGGTCACGGCGGACGAAATCGCACCCGGCCGCGAGCTCAAGCTGGAGGTTCGGCTGAACGGCGAAACGGTGCAGTCCAGCCACACCGGCCACATGATCTTCAGCATTCCGAAGCTCATCCACTATGCCTCCACCATCTTCACGCTGGTGCCGGGCGACGTCATCGCCACCGGCACGCCGGCGGGCGTGGGCTGGAGCCGCAAGCCGCAGCGGTTCATGAAGCCCGGCGACGTCTGCGAGGTCGAGATCGAAGGCGTCGGCACGCTGCGCAACCCGATCGCCGCACAGCACTGAGCAAGGCAAGGCACCGGAGATGCGGCGGCATGTACCGTCGCACCCGGTTGCAGGCATCAAGAAAAATTGGAGACAAACCATGCAACGCAGAGATTTCGTGGCGGCGGGCCTCGCCCTGGCCGGTGGGCTGGCGCTGCCGGCCCGTGCCCAGGGCTACCCCGAGCGGCCCATCAAGATCTACCAGGGCTTCGCGGCCGGCGGCAACGCCGACACCATTGCACGCGTGGTCGGCACGGAAATGAGCAAGGGGCTGGGCCAGCCTTTCGTGGTGGAGGCCCAGACCGGAGCGGGCGGCACCATCGCTGCAACCACCGTGGCGCGTGCCAGACCCGACGGCTACACGCTGCTGCTCGCCACCGGCGGCCATGCGGTGGCGGGCGCGCTCTACAGCAAGCTGGCCTACCGCTCGGTGGCCGATTTCGAGATGGTGTCGACCATCACCTTCTTTCCCTTCCTCGTGGTGGTGCGGTCCGATGCCGGCTTCAAGAGCCTGCGCGAACTGCTGGCCGCCGCGCGCGCCGCGCCGGGCAGCGTGTCCTACGGCACGGCCGGCATCGGCTCGACGCACCATCTGGCCGGCGAGTTGCTGAGCCGCATGTCGAAGACGGAGCTGCTGCATGTGCCGTACCGCGGCGATGCCGCATCGCTCACGGCGCTGCTGGGCGGCGAAGTGCCTTTCATCATCGCGCCGCCCACCATCGCCATGCCCCAGATCAAGGCCGGCAAGCTGCGCGCGATCGCGTCGACCAGCCCGCAGCGGTGGGCCGGCCTGCCCGCTGTGCCGACGGTCGCGGAGCAGGGCATCCCCGGCTACGACGTGCGCTCCTGGGCCGGGCTGATGGCACCGGCGGGCACGCCGCAGGCCGTCGTGGAGCGGCTCAACGCCGAAACGCTCAAGGCCCTGCAGTCGCCTGCAGTGAAAGCGCGGCTGGAAGACATGGGCGGCGAGGCGCGCGGCGGCAGCCCTGACGAAATGAAGACCATGGTGGCCTCCGAGGTGCAGAAATGGGCGACGCTCGTGGCCGAAGCCAACATTCCCAAACAGTGAGAACCACACCCATGTCCCTGATCCAGATCCGCAAGCGCAGCCTCAACATCGAGACCATCTACCACGAGGGCGGTCCGGTTGCGGATACGCCCCTGCGGCTGGCCGCCGCCTGCGCGGTGATCCGCAACCCCTACGCGGGGCGCTACGAACCCGACCTGATGCCCTTCATGGCCGAGCTGCGCGCACTGGGCACGCTGCTCGCGCAGGAACTGGTCGAGACGCTCGGGCGCGACAAGGTCGAGGTCTACAGCAAGGCCGCGATCGTGGGTGTGAACGGCGAGCTCGAGCACGCGGCCGTCTGGCACGAGGCCGGGGGCTGGGCCATGCGCGAGGTGCTGGGCGAGCCCAAGGCCATCGTGCCGGCCGCCAAGGCGGTGGCCGCCACCGGCTACAGGCTGATGGTGCCGCTGCACTACATCCACGCGGCCTATGTGCGCAGCCACTACAACAGCATGGAGATCGGCATCCAGGATGCGCCGCGGCCCGATGAGATCCTGTACGCCCTGGTGATGGGCACCGGCGGACGCATTCACTCCCGCATCGGTGGGCTGACCAAGGACAAGGTGTCCGTGCACGATGGCCAGCGCTGAAAAAACGGCAACGCGAATGAACGACATGATGAAAGCCGTGTGGGTGCGCGTTCCGGGCGGGCCGGACGCACTCGAGGCCACCGAACTCCCCGTGCCAGTGCCCGGCCCCCGCGAGGTGCTGGTGAAGGCGCATGCCATCGGCGCCGGCGGTCCCGATGTGCTCATCCGCAACGGCACCTACAAATGGATGCCGCCGCTGCCGGCCATTCCGGGTAATGAAATGGCCGGCGTGGTCGCAGCGGTGGGCGAGGGCGTGACGAACCTGGCCRTGGGCCAGCGCGTGCTGGTGAGCTCGCGCGAGCTGACCGAGCGCGGCGGCTGCTATGCACAATACATTCGCGTCCCTTCGGATGCACCGTTCGCGCTGCCCGAATCCATCGCCTTCAACGACGCCGTGAGCCTTGGCAACTTCCAGCTCGCGCAGGCGATGCTGCAAGGCTGCGGTGGCAGCGAGCCGGCGAAGAGCATCCTGGTGCCCGGTGCGGCGGGCGGCGTGGCCACGGCGCTGGTGC
>NZ_JBFUHN010000068.1:0-40157 GCF_056402375.1 Variovorax sp. P4_B10
CACCTACTTCATCGAGAAGCCCTTCCAGAACTGGACGCGCCACTCGGCCCAACTGCTCGGCTCGGTCTTCATCCACGTCGACTACGGCATGCCGGTGGCGCCGCTGCGCGAAGAGGTGGAGCGCATCGTGAAGGCTGCGCCCGAATGGGACGGCCGCTTCTTCAACCTGCGCGTGACCGACGCCACCGAGCGCACCATGCAGATCCGCGTGCTCTGCACCGCCGCCACCTCGGGGCTGGCCTTCGACCTGCGCTGCAGCGTGCGCGAAGGGCTGATCGACTTCATGCAGCGCGAGTACCCGCAGTTCCTGCCGAAGATGCGCATCGAGAGCGATGGCATCCGGGAGCGCGAACGGCAGCAGGCGGCCGCGGCCTGATCCGGCCTTGAAGCCAGATCAGCGCCTGCGGCGCATCGGAGGAGGCGCGAGGTTCGTGAACGCGCGCAGCAGCCACTCCACCGGCCCGTAGACGAAACGGCGCATCCACCAACGGCTCAGCACCAGCTGTACCGCAAAGATCGCAAAGGCGATGGCCGTGGCCGCAAGCGGCCCGACCGTGCCGATCCAGCGCAGCCCGTAGGCCAGGAAAAGCCATGCGCACACCAGCGACTGCAACAGGTAGTTGGTCAGCGCCATGCGCCCCGCCGGCGCCAGCAGGCCCTCGAGCACATGGCCGCGCGGCGTCTGCATCAGCAGCACGAGGCCGGCCGCATAGGCGGCAGCGAGGAAAGGCGCCGTCAACAGCGTGGCCGCGAGGCCGTAGAGCTCGCGGATCGGGTTGTCCAGCCGTATCGACGGAAAGGCATACACCCAGGCCCCCGGCAGCCCGATGGCCAGCCCCCAGAACAGCAGGCGCCGGAACAGCGCGCGATGCGCACCGGCGTTCGCGAAGAGCTCGCGCCGTCCGGCGATGAAGCCCGCGCAGAACATCGCCAGCGCCGTCGGCGCCTGCACCAGCCCGGTGACCCACCAGATCTGCAACAGCTCGCGCAAATGCTGGACGATCACCGTGGCGGGCGTTCCGCGGTAGGCCGCCAGTGCCAGGGCGGCCTCGGCATAGGCGTTGCGCATCGTGTCCGGCGGAATGCCGGCCAACGCCCACAGATAGCCTATGCCGGCCCAAAGCAGCGCTGTCGCCAGCACCAGCCCGACCGCGCAGCGCGCGAGGAAGATGTCGCCGCGCCGCCGCAGCATCAGCAGCACCGCACCCAGCACCGCATAGGTGGTGAGGATGTCGCCGTGGTACAGCAGCACCGCATGCAGCAGGCCGATGACCCACAGCGCCGCCAGGCGCCGCAGCAGGCGCGGCGCGAAAGGCTTGCCGTCGCGTTCGGCCGAGCGCATCTGCAAGGTGAAACTGTAGCCGAAGAGGAACGAGAACAGCAGGTAGAACTTGGTCTCGAACACCAGTGTCCTGGCGAGCAGGACCGCGCGCTCCAGCGCCGATTGCGCCATCGGGTCGGGCACGCCGACGCCGTAGTAGGTCGAGGAAAAGCTCGCGATGTTCACGACGAGGATGCCCAGCAGCGCAAAGCCCCGCAGGGCGTCGACCAGCGACTGGCGTTCGCTGCCGGCCGTTTCTTCACCGCCCTTCATGCGGGGCGCTGCGCGCCGGACGCCGCGCGGCCAGGGCACTCGCATACGCCTTGGCGGCCCAGCCCCGCAAGACCTGCGGATCGTCCAGCGCATCGACAGGTGCCTCGTAATAGCTCGCCACCTTGACCTGCGCGGACCGCGTGGCATACGTGAACGGCGCGGCGCCGCTGCTCACGAACGCCGCACGGGTGGTGTCGTCCACGCGCAGGTAGAGCGTTGTCTTCATCACGAAGGCGAACTGCACGGCGTCCAGAACCAGCCCGAAGCCGCCGAAGAAGCGCTTGACCTCGATCGCTCCCATCGCGCTCAAGGACTCGGCCAACTCGAGCGCGCGCTCCCGCGACCGCTCGGACTTTCCGGCCACGGCAGCGCCTTGAGCCCCCTTGGCGCGGCTCATTGGGTAACCTCCGTGCTACGCACTGCGGTGCGAGCTTGCTTGGGGCGGCCCGGCGCTGCGCTCATTGGGTGACCTCCGCGCTACGGTATTCGCCTTGGGAGCGGCCCGGCGGCTCATGCGACGGCTTTCCGACGCGGGTCCGTCACCGGAAATCCGCCGTGCACTTCGAGCAGCCGGACCAGCGCGTCCGAGCTGTGCGCCTTGGCCCAGTCCCGTTCGGAGTCCGTGATGCCGACCGCGTGCAGGAAATCGAACCGGCCCGAGTCGAGCTGCGCCGTGGCGGGATAGTGCTTCGGCTCCGCCAGCACCACATGCCGCAACCCCACCACGCCCTTCTCGCGGATCACCTCGCCGATGGGAACCCGGTCACCGTGATCGAGAGGCGGCTTGTCCTCACCGAAACGCCCGTGCGCGAGCAGGACGTTGAAGGCCAGCAGCCGCCGCAGGAGCTTGATCGTCCACGGGTCCTTGGGCTGCTCCGGCACTTCGATGACCAGCTCCGAGCCCAGCCACGAATACGCCTCGGGGTCGTAGTCGGCAGGCTCCGTCTCCCAGGGCGTCGATCCGCCCGAGGTGACATAGAGCCATGAATTGCGCCTGGGTGTGGGCTCGAACTCGAACACCCCCAGGTGCAGCCAGCGCGGGTCGACATCGGTGGCACCCAGCGACATGAAATCGTCGGCATCCAGCACATAGATGCCGCTGTGCTTCTCGCCGAACAGCTTCGGGTAGAGCACCTCCTCGCGGTATGCCCAGACTTCCTCCATGGAACTCATCGGTTTCTCCTTCTCCTCGGGACATCTATGCCGGCACCAGCATACAGCCGGCAGCGGCCTAAGCGCGGGAGCGAACAGACGCCCGCCGCGTTACCGGCGAGAGTGCCCAACGCGGAAGTCTTTCTGCGCATCGCTCCAAAAGGAATTCCCATGAAATACACAATGCCGTCGCTGCTCCTCCTTGCGCTGCTTGCACTCGGCGCCTGCACAGGCCCCATGGGCCCCCAAGGCAACACGGGCAACACCGGAAGCACCGGCTATACAGGCGCCACGGGCGCGAGGGGCAATACCGGCAACACGGGTGCCACAGGCGATACCGGCAATCAAGGCAACACCGGCGCCACGGGTGAAACCGGCAACCAGGGCAACACGGGCAATACCGGAGCAACGGGCGCCAGGGGCAACACGGGCAGCACCGGCACCGGTGGCGGAACCGTTGTCGTCGTTCCTCCCACCCGCTGAAGCAATGGCCGACGCACCCTTCTTTCATGACGCCTCGGGCACGGTCCGGTTTTCCGTGACGGTGGAGGGCAAGGACGTGGACGCGAGCATCGGAAGGGAAACCCTGCGGTATCACTACCGCACCGGCGAAGACGCCGACCCGCTGCACACCTTCGGCCTCCACATCGAGGAAATCGATGCGGCTGTGCGGCGCCGGCTGGCACAGGGCTCCATGGAGCCCGTGATGCTGCGCGAAAACGACCTTCGCGGCCCCGCCTAGGAAAGCCCCGGCAACCCGCCCGCTATGCGATCAGATGCGCATAGCTGCGCCGGTTGGCCCGGTAGCAATCGCACGCCGCGTTCTCCAGCCCCTGGCGATCCGTGATGGTGATGACGCCACGCCGGTAGTCGATCAGCCGGCGCGTGTGCAGCGCCGTCGCAGCGTTGGTGATGCCGACCCGGCGCACACCCAGCATGCGGCCCAGCACTTCATGGGTCAGCGCGAGGTGCGTGGAATGCGCACAGTCCTGCGTGGTCAGGAGCCAGCGCGCCAGGCGCTCCTCGATCAGGTGGAAGCGGTTGCACAGGCCCGATCGGCCGAACTCCATCAACAGCACGCAGACATAGCGGTTGAGAATGCGCTTCAGCATCGTGTTCTGCGCCAGTTCCTGGGCGAACGATTGCGCCGTCAGGCGCCACGCCATGCCCGCGCCCTGCACCAGCGCCCGCAACGGCGCGCTCTGCACATCCAGCGACAGCTCGTAGCCCAGGGCGCCTTCGTTGCCCACCATGCCCGTCTGCAGGCCGTCGTGGCCGTCCGCGGTGGACACCAGCGAGACAAAGGCGCTCGTGGGAAAGTGGATGTGGTGAATGACATCGCCCGGCTCGTAGAGGATCTGGGACGTGGCCAGCTGCACGCTGTCGCATCTGTCGAGCAGGTGCGCCCTGTCCGCGATCGGAAGCGCTTCGAGCAAGCGATTGAGAACGGGGCGGGTCGGGTCTGATGTCACGGAACCGCCTGTTGAGAAAAATCTTCAGCGCGGGAGTGCGCTACCGGGCGCATTGTTGCGGACCACCCTGCCCGCGTCTGTGCGGAGGCGCACCGAAAGGCGCCGCAGCCGCCGCGGAATCAGGTCGCCATCTGGCGCGGCAGCAGCCGGTCCGTTTCGCGCTTCACGACTTCATAGCATTCGCACACCTGCTGCTCGAGACCCGGACGGTCCAGCACCGTGATGTGGCCCCGCGCGTACTTGATCAGGTTCAGGCGCTGCAGCTTGCCAGCCGCCTCGGTCACGCCTTCGCGCCGCACGCCGAGCATGTTGGCGATCAGCTCCTGGGTCATCACCAGTTCGTTGCCGGGCAGCCTGTCGAGGCTCAGCAGCAGCCAGCGGCACAGCTGCTGCTCCAGGGAGTGGTGCCGGTTGCAGACGGCCGTCTGCGACATCTGCGTGATGAGCGACTGGGTATAGCGCAGCAGCAGATGCAGCAGCGGACCGCCGTTGTCGGTCAGCTGCTTGATGTGGCCGGCGCTCAGGCGAAATGCACGGCCCGCGCTTTGCACCACCGCACGGTTGGGCGTGCTGCCCCCGCCCATCAGCAGCGAAACGCCGACCATGCCCTCGAATCCGACGACGGCGATTTCGGCCGATTGCCCGTTCTCCAGCACGTACAGCAGCGAAACGATGCAATCGGTCGGGAAATACACGTACTGCTGGGCCACGCCCGATTCGTAAAGCACCTCGCCAAGCTTGAGCGGCACCAGCTCGAGGAGCGGCGTCAGGCCCTTCAGCACATCCGGCGGTATGACCTCTAGGAGGCTGTTGCGCGCCGCGGCTGCATGCGATGAAGACGGGGGCGGGGACGATGCCATGGCGCAAGAAGATTCCAAAGTGCGCATCATTTTGCAGCGGATGCTCGTCGTCTGTGCGTTGCCGCACAAACATGCGGGCCATTTCCGGATACGAACGTGCGCTGGCGAACGGTGCATTCGCCGCTTTGGGGTTAGCGTGGATTCAAGAGCCTCCATCGAATGGAGAAACACCATGACCCCCTTGATGAGTCCTTCCGAACTTGCAGCCGACGTCCTCGTTCGAGCCTACCTGCACGGACGCACGCTGCCGAAGATCCTGCACGGCGCGGTGGTATGGGTTGCGGAAACGCGGCTCAGCAGCGGCAAGCGGCCCGTGCTGGACGCCACCCTGTGCGCGGACATCGACAGCCAGGCCATTGCGCCATCGCCTTCCGAGGACGCCATCGCCTGCGCGGTCGAAGGAGCATAGATGCCGATGCAATTGCTAGGTCGGCTGTGCTGCGCACGGCTTCCGATGCAAATCGTTGACCAGCTCGACATCCAGAAGTGCGATGTGCTTCGGTCCGCGCAATTGATCGAAGCGGAACTCCCACCCGTCGTGCACCAGCGCGGACGAACCGTCTATTCGGGGCAGGCGACGGTCATGCGCGTCACGGACAAGGGGCACTCCGCGGCGAAACAGCACAGTCGACAAGAACCGCCGCCGCCCCGGCGTGGGTAAGAATAGGCGCCCAGCCAACGAAACCGTCCACCCATGCGCAGACTGCGCTTCCTCACCAACCGGCATCGCGCCCCCTCGACCAACAGAGCGCTCGGCCTGCTGCTGGCCTTCAATGCCGGTGCGGTGAATGCGGGCGGGTTCCTGGTGCTGCACATGTACACCTCGCACATGACCGGGTTCGCGTCCCAGCTGGCCGACGGGCTGGTGCTGGGCAATGCGAAGCTGCTGCTCAATGCGCTCGGGGCGGTGCTGGCGTTTCTCTCGGGCGCCGCCGTCTGCGCCGTGATGGTGAACTGGGGCCGCCAGCATCGGCTGCACAGCGTCTATGCGCTGCCGCTGCTGCTGGAAGCCGCGCTCATGTTTCCCTTCGGCCTGATGGGCGCCGTGACGCTCACCTGGGCCACGCCGTTCGCGGTGCCGCTCACCGTGCTGCTGCTGTCCTTCATCATGGGCCTGCAGAACGCGGTCGCCTCCAAGACCTCCGGAGGCAGCATCCGAACCACCCACATGACCGGCAACATCACCGACCTCGGCATGGAGATCGGCAAGCTGCTCTACTGGAACGGAAAAACGGCGCCCACCGTCGCGGTCCGCCACGACCGCAGCCGCATGCGAAGGTCTGCGGGGCTGATCGGCATGTTCGTGTTCGGCGGCACCGTGGGCGCACTCGGGTTCAAGTACGTCGGGTTCGTGTGCGTCGTGCCGCTCGCCGCACTGCTGCTGGCGCTGTCGATCCCGCCCTTCATGCGCGACCTGCCGCGCAGCCGGGTCCTGCTGCGGTTTGCCAAGGGGCAGGAACGCGGGTAGTCAGGCCGCCCCGCGGCGTCCCCGGTCGGCCTTGGGCAGCACCGCCTCTTCCACCATGCGCTCGGCCTGCGCCTGCAGGCGGTGCAGTGAATCATCGAAGCGCGCCGCGTCGCCGGCGTCCAGCGCGCCCATCAGGTCGGCATTGATCTTGGCGACCAGCGGAAAGAGTTCGTCGTACAGCGCCCGCCCCGCCTCGGTGAGGCCCAGCAGCACCTGCCGCCGGTCGCCCGCGCGGGCCACGCGCGAGAGCAGTTGCTTGTCGACCAGCGAGCCCACCGCCTTCGAGGTGCGAGCGCGGTCGAGCTGGGCATGCTCGGCCAGTTGCGAGGAGCCCAGCTCGCCGCGGCTCGCGAGCACGGCGATCAGCCGCCATTCGCGCCGGGTGATGCCGAAACGGCCCTCGCACAGCCGGATCACCATGCTGCCCGCCACCGACAGCAGCCGCGACAGCCGGTACAGGAGCAGGTCGTCCAGCGGGCGGCGTGGCGCGGCGGTCATCTGGGGTTAGTCCGGGGGATGGTTGATTAGATCAATCGAATGTAGCGTCTCTAAAGTCGTTCGCCACCGAACGAGAATCCGAAGACCCTGCCCCATGCCCTCCTGCCCCACCATCGACCGCCGCTGCGCACTCGCTGCCCTTGGCGGCCAGGTGCGCGACCCGATCAAGGACTTCGTTCCGATCGTCAACGCGGCCCGCTTCGAGCTGGCCGTGAATTTCCAAGCCAACGACTGAAAGAGGAGGACCTACCACCATGCCCAAGAACCCACCCATCACCCGCCGCGCAACCATGCTGCTGGCCGCAGCCGGCCTCATGGCGTCCATCGCCCTTCCCGCCAGCGCCCAACCGCTCGACAGCCCGCTGCACATCGTGGTCGGCTACGCCCCCGGCGGCGCCACCGACCGCGTGGCGCGCATCGTCGGCGAGAAGCTGGGCACCCGCCTCGGCGTGCCCGTGATCGTCGACAACAAGCCCGGCGCGGGCGGCCGCCTCGCAGCGCAGCAGGTGAAGCTCACGCCGGCCAGCCAGAACGTGCTGATGCTCGCCAACCCCGCCGTGATGGTGGTGGCGCCGCTCGTCTTCAAGGACAACAACTACGACGCCGAGCGCGACTTCGTGCCCGTCTCGCACGTCAACGCCTACGACTTCGCGCTCTCCGTGTCGCCCCACCTGCCGGTGCGCGAGCTGAACCACCTGCTCGCCTGGATGCGCGCCAACCCCTTGCAGGCCAACGTGGGCGTGCCGGCCACCGGCAGCCTGCCGCACTTCTTCGGCCTCATGGTCGGCGAAAAGGCGAAAGTGCAGACGCAGGTGATCGGCTACCGCGGCTCGGCGCCGCTGCTGAACGACCTGATCGGCGGCCAGGTGCCGATCGCCATCGATACCGAAGACGTGGTGCTGCCGCAGCACAACGCGGGCAAGCTGCGCATCCTGGCGATCTCGGGCGACAAGCGCTCGCCGTTCGCGCCCTCGATCCCGACCTTCAAGGAAGCCGGGCTCGACCTCTCCGCGACCGGCTGGAACACCTTCTTCGCGCCGAGCAGCATGCCGAAGGAGAAGGTCGAGCGCCTGTCCACCGTGATCCGCGAAGTCATGCAGGACCCGGACACGCAGCGCAAGTTCAAGGACTCCGGCATGACGCCGGTGGTCAGCACGCAGGCGCAGACCGCCGCGATGCTCAAGGCCTACAAGGCGCAGTGGGCACCCGTCGTGCAAAAGTCCGGCTATCAGCCCTAAGCCCCGTTGCCCATGACAAGACCCAACATCATCTTCATCGTTGCCGACGACCTCGGCTATGCCGACCTCGGCTGCTATGGCGGCCGCGATGCCGCGTTCGGCCCCGTGTCGCCCGTGCTCGACGGCCTGGCCGCCAACGGCCTGAAGCTCACGCAGGGCTACTCGAACTCGCCCGTGTGCTCGCCCACGCGCTTCGCGATGATCACCGCGCGCTACCAGTACCGCCTGCGCGGCGCGGCCGAAGAGCCCATCCGGAGCAGCAGCCGCGGCAGCACCACGCTCGGCCTGCCGACCGATCACCCCACGCTGCCCTCGCTGCTGAAGGCTGGCGGCTACCAGACCGCGCTCATCGGCAAGTGGCACCTGGGCTACCCGCCCCACTTCGGGCCGCTGCGCTCGGGGTACGACGAGTTCTTCGGGCCGATGTCGGGCGGCGTCGACTACTTCACGCATTGCGACTCCACCGGCCAGCACGACCTGTGGTTCGGCGAAGAAGACAAGAAGGAAGACGGCTACCTCACCGACATCCTCTCCAAGCGCGCCGTGGACTATGTGGAGCGCATGGCAAAGCAGGACGCGCCCTTCTTCCTGAGCCTGCACTACACCGCCCCGCACTGGCCCTGGGAAACCCGCGACGACGCCGAGAAGGCGCCGGCGGTCAAGGACAACCTGTTCGACCTGGCCGGCGGCAACATTCACGTGTACCGCCGCATGATCCATCACATGGACGAAGGCATCGGCTGGATCATGGCCGCGCTCGAGAAACACGGCATGGCCGACAACACGCTGGTGGTGTTCACCAGCGACAACGGCGGCGAGCGCTTCTCGGACAACTGGCCGCTGGTCGGCGGCAAGATGGACTTGACCGAAGGCGGCATCCGCGTGCCATGGATCGCGCACTGGCCCGCGGTGATTGCCAAGGGCGGCGAGAGCCGGCAGCTGTGCATGACGATGGACTGGTCCGCGACGATGCTCGACGCGGCTGGTGTGGAGGCCGATGCGGCCTACCCGCTGGACGGCGTGTCGCTGATGCCCGTGCTGAAGGATGCGAAGCACAGCTTTCGCCGGCCGCTGCACTGGCGCATGAACCATCGCGGGCAGCAGGCGATGCGCGACGGGGATTGGAAGTACCTGCAGGTGGACGGTAACGAGTACCTGTTCAACATTCCGGCGGATGAGCGCGAGCGGGCGAACCTGGGGAAGAAAGAGCCGCAGCGGCTGGCGGCCATGCGGGCGGACTGGCTGGCCTGGAATGCGACGATGCCCGCGATTCCGGAGGATGCGACGGTGAGCCTGGGGTATTCGGTGAAGGACATGCCGCAGCGCTGAGGCTGACGCTCCGTCAAACAGGTGCCGACCGTGCCGACGCGGTCACGTCGGCGCGCGAGACGATTTCGCGCAGGTCGGCCCCAGTGGTCAGTGTGCCCATGACACCGGCGTGTTGACCGCCCAGGCGCGACGCCACGAAGCGTTGTGCGACCGCACCGTCACTGTGCTTGAGCATCTCGCTCGCCTGAAGCGCAAGGGCCATGCGCGTCACGACAGCGCGCGAATTGCCCTCATCGACCGGCCCCGCGCAAAGGTCGGCGCGCAAACCGTCGATGAACTTCGCATGCGCTGCATTGCCGACTGCCGGCCTGGAGATTTCATCGAGGAAGACTTCGAGCGAGCCCCTTTCACGGCCGAGCGCGCGCACCACGTCCATGCACATCATGTTCGTCGTGCCCTCCCAGATCGAATTGAGCGGCGCCTCGCGATACAGCCGCGCGACGGGGTTCTCCATGATGAAGCCATTCCCGCCGTGAACCTGCAGTGCCTCATAGACGAAGTACGTCGCACGCTGGCAGTTCCAGTACTTGACCACCGGCGTTGCCACGCGCGCAAGAAGCCGCTCCCGCTCGTTCGATTCCATGCTGTCGGTCGCCCGCRCAACACGCATCGCCGACAACATGGCCGCTTCACTTTCCAGCGCCAGGTCGGCCAGCACATTCGTCTGCATCGGCAGGTCGGCCATCCGGCGCCCGAAACCGTCGCGTGTCGATGCATGGCGGATCGCCAACGTCAGTGCCTGGCGCATCAGGCCCGCCGAACCCACTGCAAAGTCCAGGCGGGTCAGATGCGCGTGCGACAGAATCTCGCGGATGCCGCGCCCCTCCTCGCCGACCAGCATCGCCCAGGTCTTGTTGAACTCGACCTCGCTCGACGCATTGGAGCGGTTTCCGCATTTGTCCTTCAGGCGCTGTACGGCAATGCGGTTGGCGCTGCCGTCCGGCAGGAAGCGCGGAACGAAAAGGCAACTGACGCCGGACTTCGTTTGAGCCAGCGTGTAGAAGCCGTCGGAGGTGGGAACTGAAAAGAACCACTTGTGGCCCGTCACGTCGTAGATCCGGGCGCCGTTCTCGGTTCCCGTGAAGGTGGCAGTGGTCTGGGTCTGGCGCAGGTCGGAGCCGCCCTGCTTCTCGGTCATGGCGTAGCCGATCACGGCACCCGTTTTTTGCGGGAGCGGCAGGTGGCGCGGGTCGTAGTGCCCGGAGAGTGTCTTCTCCCTCCAGATTGCAAACTCCGGCCGCCCCGCAAAACCGGCACAGGCCGCGTAGGCCATGCCCATGGGGCATCCAGTCCCGTTTTCGACCTGGTTCCACAGGTAGCTCAGCACCGCACGTGCAAGGTGACCCGACGACTCGCTGGTCGTCCAGGCAAGGCTGGGTACGCCGTGCGCAAACCCCAGCGCCATCAGTTGATGCCAGGCGGGATGAAACTCGACCCAGTCCAGACGATTGCCGAAACGGTCATGCGTGCGCAGCTGGGGGCTGTGCTCGTTGGCCAATCGTGCAAGGTCCTGCACCTGCTCGCTGCCTGCCAATGCGCCGATCGCCGTCGCGTCGGGAGTGCTCCAGGACGCATGGCGCGCCACGAGCTCTCGCAGAGCCACATCGCCTGTGAACGCGTTGTGGCCGATGCAGGGATCGGCCTGATTGAACACCTTGTGCGTTTCGACGCCATCGGCCAAGGAAAACTGAAACGCCGGTGCGATGCTTTCGAGAGGCATGTTCATGAAGATCTCCAAGGGAGTGGCTGCGCGGCAGTGCATGGTGAATCATTCCTCGCGATTCGTGAACCTGATCTTTCCCGATGGAATGGCACAGCCTTTGCTTGCTCGAAGTACCGCGCCCCTGGTGGCCCTCCGCCTTCCAGATCGCGCTGTAATCACGGGAATAGACGGCTTTGCTCACCATTCAGGTGCCATGCCATCGGTTGGACGCTCCAAGCGTTGCAACTGCTGATCCAAACGGAGGTTTTTCGTTGGCCAAGCTGGACCCTCTGAATACATCGCGCTACTGGCATGTGCCCGACTTGCCGGGCATGGACATGCTGCATGCGGACTTCACGACGCACGAATACGCGCCTCACGTGCACCATTCCTTCGTGATTGCGGTCACCGAGGTCGGCGGCGCGGAATTCAAGAGTCGCGGCCGGACGGGCATTGCCCATCAGCAGGCGCTGCTCGTGTTCAACCCGGCCGAACCCCATTCGGGTCGCATGGCCGGCAGCGCTCGCTGGCGGTACCGGTCTTTCTATCTGGCCGAGCCGGGAATCAGGCACCTGATGACGACACTGGGGATCGATCAAACCCGGTATTTCGCATCGAACATCTTTTGCGATCAGGATCTCATCGCCAGCTTTCTGGAGCTTCATCGGGCCTTCGACGGAAACAGCGAGCAGTGGGATCCCCTGCGGCAGCAGGAGTTGTTCGTTCACAGCTTCGGAACGCTCTTCCAGAGCCACGCACAGCCGGGGCAACGCGTGCTCCAGGGGCCCTCGGATGCCCGCGTGCTTGCGCCGGTGCTGGAACTGCTGCGCGACACCTTCTCGGAGCGATTGACCCTCGAACAGATGGCGGCGGCTGCCAAGCTGACGCCGTTCCAACTGATCGGTGCATTCAACCGGACGATCGGATTGACGCCCCACACCTACCTGACGCAGTTGCGGCTCAGGGCTGCCATCAGGCACCTCACGGCCGGCCTCCCCTTGATCGAAGCCGCCATCGCGAGCGGCTTTTACGACCAGAGCGCCCTCACCAAGCATTTCAAACGCACCTTCGGCATGACGCCTCTCCAGTACGTCCGCGCCCGGACGTGCTGAGAGTTCGCCTCCCCGCCGCCCGCTCCGTGCGCTGAGGGACTGCTCCCGCTCCTTTGTTGCTGTTGGCCTCGAGTTGCAGGCTGCGCGCACGCGCACGCCCTCCTGCGGCTCCGCCGTGCCGCAAGACCTGCGGTGAATACCGAACCGCTTTCAGCGCGAGTACTTGCTACCGCAATTTTTGCCAATACGGGTGCCCGGACGCTGACTATCGTGCACTCAATGGTTTCAGCCACTGCAAAGTAATCGATTGGTTTTCAACAACATTGAACACACAGGTGACCCATGCAAAACGTTGATCGCGGCATTACCGGCTCTTCACTCGCAGGCTCTGCAATCCTGCTCGAAATAGGTGCGGAATACGGAATCATAGAAATTCTCCAGAACTCACCGGTCGTGGACGCTGCAACAGCATCCCGGTCCTGTGGAATCAAGGAGTCCGTGATTTCTGCCTACCTCGACTCCCTGAGCAAGGCAGGAATCATCGAGGTATTGAGTACGCAGGCACCGGCAACCTACAGGGCCAGCAACAATTTCGACGAACTGATCAACGAAGTCGGATACCTCTCGTGGGCGCTTCGTGCTTGCGCCCCGTTGATAAACAACGCAAAAGAATTTTCGGAAAACAACGAAGAGGCGCAGCTCAAATACCCTCGCAGCGGAGGGCTGGTCGCCCGCACATCGAAATGGATGGGCGAAAAATCCTTTTATCCGCAGCCAGAAAATGCCATTGTCGCCATGGCGCCCAGGAAAATCGTCGATCTTGGATCGGGCTCGGGCGGATTCCTGATTCGCATGCTCAGAAAAATCCCGGGTTCCATCGGGGTTGGAATCGACCTGAGCGCGTCAGCCACCGAGCAAGCCGTTCGCGCAGCCGGTGAAGCGGGAATGAGCGACAGGCTTCAGTTCGTGACCGCCCCTATCCAGGTTCTCGTGGAAGACCCGTCTCTCATCAGCGACGCAGACATCATCCACGCGGGATTTGTCATGCACGATCTTCTTCCCGCCGAGGAGGAGACCCTCGACGCCTTGCTGCGCGCGTGCTGCGCCCATGCGATCAAGGGCACGTTGATCATCGTCGACGCAATCCCCGTCGCGCAATCCAGCTGGGAAAAGCCATTCGCCGCGGCATTCAATCATTTGCACAATCATTTCATGTCCAGGAGACTTCTGAGCGAAGACGAATGGACTGAAAAATTGTTCCGCGCGGGATTTTCAAATGTAAGGATTGAAATCCTCGATCACCCTGGAGGGCGCATGTTGATGGCAAGCAAGTAATGAAGTTTTCACGGCATTTTTTAACCAACTGTAATTAGGAGCACGAAATGAGCGTTACCATTTCCGATCTGGTTGAGAGAGTTAAAAGTCATCGTTGCTATTCACACCCAATTTTCAAGAATTGGGTAAAGATCGAACCCGAGCCTTCCGTTGTGGGCGCCCTTTTTCACCAGATCCAGAGTTTCTGCGCGTCGACGCGTCCAGGCTGGAACTTTCCGGATGCGCTCAAGACGCACGGGCTGTTCAGGCAAAGCGAGTTGCTGGAAGAAATTGTCGAGAGCGAATCGGGCCACGGCCCCGAACTGGCGACGATGGCGGGATACATCGTCAACCAATCGGCTGAGAGGCCCGTATTTTCGGACCTCTACAACCAGGAGCAGGTCGAAGCGAAGCTCAAGGATTTTTCCAACCAGCTGCTCGGGTCCTTGCCTGGCTACGACATGGAAACCGGAATGACCGCGCAAGTTCGAAAGGCCATCGGCGTCTTCGATCACCGCAAGCTGACGGACATCGAGGCCACCTACAGGAATCTCGGCACCACGCTCGCGCTGGAAATGATCTCCAACCAGCAATTGATTCCGGGGGAAAAGTATTGCCTGGTGGACAGCGGCATTTACAACGCGGACCTCGACGTGCCTGAAATGCATTACCTCCTGGAGCACTGGGGCGAAGTCGGCGCCGAGCAGCATCACGAGCAAAACGCCCGGACCGCGGTCGAGCTCGCCTTGAAAACGGAATATGCCCACCTGGTGATCGAAGGTGCGGACGACTTCCTCGATTCGCTGACCGGCCTCTGGGACGTTCTGGATGCGGCCCTGTTGCAATCCGGCGTCGCACAGCAGCGGAAAGTGGCTGCCTATGTCTAGCACGCGGCCTTGCCTCTTTGGCGCTTGAGCGGCATTTCCAGCACCGAGTCAGGTTGCCATATGGTCGCCTATCTGATTGGCCGGATGTCCATTGTGGATCCGGATCAATACAACCAATACAAGCAACTCACGCCCGGGATCGTCGAAAAATTCGGAGGCAGGTTTCTGACCCGGGGAGGCGAGCGCATGCATCTGGAAGGCGCTCTGGACGATCGACGCGTGGTTCTTGTTGAATTCAAATCTGCCGATGCAGCGAAAAAATTTTACGAATCACCGGAATATACCTTTGCACGAGAATTGCGAAAGGATGCTGCAACCGACATGCAGCTCATGGTGATCGAGGGATTTGAACAGCGATAGATCCTTGCCCTGCCCGTTGGTGATTTAAAAACAAACCGGCTGGCACGGCCGACGGAGACTCGGTCGTGTCGGAATTAAATATGACGACATCCATTGCACTTCCCGCTGCTTCGAAAAGCAATTTCCTATCCTTCGTTGCGCTGCTGCTTGGCGCGGCGGCGTTGGCGCTGGGAGGCGTTTTTCTTCGACACAGCGAATTGCCTCCGACCGCCAGCGCGGTTTATCGGGTTGCGCTCGCAATTCCCATCTTTTTCCTGCTCGATATGTTCGCGGCAAGAGCCGAGCCCGTGCGCGCGACCGGCTCGGCACCCGAACAGACACCGGTCATTCCGGTCAAGCTCATTCTCGTCGGATTCATTTTTTCGGGGAATCTGGCCCTCTACCACTGGTCGATGACACTGACCACGCTGGCCAATTCCAATCTCCTTGCCAATCTTGCCCCGATCTTCGTGGTGCTCGGGYCCAATTTGTTCCTGGGGAAAAAATTCAATTCCAATTTCCTGTTTGCCATGCTGTTCGCACTGGCCGGCGCGTTCATCCTGATCGGCCACCGGCTCGACTTCGGCTCGAATTACATGACGGGAAATCTACTGGGTCTGTTGACGGCAGTTTTCTACGGCTCATACCTTCTGGCGGTCAGCCTCGTGCGCTCGAACTATCGAACGATGACCGTCATGGCATGGAGCAGCGTCGGCACGCTGATCGTTCTTTTGCCCATCACGCTGCTGCGCGGCGAATCGCTGGTTCCACACACGTTTCACGGCATGCTGATGCTGCTGGCGCTGGCGGTCGTGTCCCATGTGGGAGGCCAGGGCCTCATCGCCTATGCACTGGCCAAGCTCCCAGCCGCGCTTTCCTCGATCACCCTGCTGATACAGCCGGTCATTGCGACCGTGCTCGGCGCCTATCTGTTCCACGAATACCTGAGCGTCACCGAATTTGCGGGAGGCGTGATCATTCTGATCGGCATCGTTACCGCACGGCGTTTTTCATAAGCCCCCCGCAACCGAGGAATTCATGTCACGTTACCTTTGCCATACCCAGCCCGATTGTTTTCGATTCGAAGCCGACGTCGTAGCGCGTCGTCCGAATGCCGTTCTTCTCGATAGATCTTTCTTCTACCCGGGCGGCGGCGGGCAATTGGCGGATCGCGGCACGCTGCAATGGAATGGTGGCGAGATCAAGATCAGCCGGATCGAAATGGAGGGCGGCAATGCGTGGCACTGCTTCGATGAGGCCGAAGTCGCCACCATTCCCGCCGAAAAGATCATCGCCAACGTGGACCCCGATTTCCGGTCCATGATGAGCCAATTGCACACGGGCCTGCACATTCTCAATGCGCTGGTCTATCAGCGCTTCGAGGGTTCGCTGGTAACGGGCGTGCAGATGGCAGCCGACGGCACGGCCCGCATCGACTTCGACTTGCCCGAGGCCGACAACAACGATCTGCGCAAGCTCGAACCGGAGCTCAACACCCTCATCTCGGACGGGCTGCAGGTGAATGCGGTGTACCTCGACGCGGCCGAACTCGCGCGCGAACCCGGGGTGCTGCGCAGCCGGTCCGTTGCACCGCCGAGCCAGGACGACGGCACGACACGCATCATCGAAATCGTGGGGCTGGACCGGCAGGCCTGCGGCGGAACCCATCTTTCGAAGACCTCGCAATCGGCGCCGTTGCGCATCCTGAAGATCGAGAACAAGGGGCAGCACAACCGAAGGATCCGGATCGGCCTCGTCAGATAGGTTGCGCATGCCCATTGAACCGATCCCCGCGCGCCCTCTGCCCGAGGGATTTTTGCCGCCGAACTGCACGTTCTCCGAGCAGGACTGGCCCGTTCTGGCCAGGCAATGGTTTCCAGTCTCTCGCGTCGACGGGGTATTGGCAAAACCGAGGCAGGTGATCTTGCTGAATCTGAAGCTGGCCATCTATCGCATGCCCGATGGCATTCGCATCGGTCGCGACATGTGCCCGCACCGCGGGCTGCCGCTGAGCACGGGGCGCATCGAAGACGACGAGCTGGTTTGCGCCTACCACGGCCTGCGCTTCGGGTCCGATGGGCAATGTCGCAAGATCCCCGAGAAGATCGCACTGCAGACGTTGGAATGTTTCAGGATCACGGTGTTCCCGGCTGTTGAACGCCATGGTCTTGTCTGGACCTGCTTGATTCCTCAGGGCGAGCCAGAGATACCGGATATTCCCTCGGTCAGTGAAGCTTTCGATCAAGGTGATTCGGCATCACCCATCAAACTTCAGATCGAAGATTGGATGGATGTGGCGAAATTCGAATTCTCGACCAATGAAGTAACGGCCGAGATCGGTAAACACCGCTTGCTGCGAGATCTCGCGCTGGACGAGTACCGAAGGCTGTTCAACGAGATGAGTCTTGCCACGGCAGCACACGCCTTGCTGCCGGCTCGCGCCTGAAATTCAGGCTTCAAATTTTCACCAATATCAACGCGTCGCGCCCTGTCATGCTGTGCCTCACAGCGAGGCCATCACATGACGCAATCATTCCGCCAAGCAAGCCCTGAAGTCCCGACGCTCACGAGCGCGGCGCTCGATGTTCGTCCAGTGGCGCTATTGCTATATCTACACCGCCTATTGCTGTATCTAGCCCGCGTCCCCGTTCACTTGAAACTCACAAAAACCAAATGACTGTTTTCTCTACCGAGTCTTTTTCGGACCACGAACAAGTCGTCTTCATCTCCGATGATCGCGTCCAGTTGCGAGCGATCATCGCCGTCCATGACACGACGCTCGGGCCAGCCCTGGGAGGCTGCCGGATGTACCCCTACGCCGACGAAGCTTCCGCATTGCGCGACGTGCTTCGCCTGTCGCGCGGCATGACATTCAAGGCCGCGGCCGCGGGGCTCCGGCTGGGTGGCGGGAAGGCAGTGATCCTCGGAGACCCTCGCAAGGACAAGACACCCGAGCTGTTGCGGGCCATGGGCGTTGCGATCGACCGGCTCGCAGGCCGCTACATCACCGCCGAGGATGTTGGAACCACCGTCGCCGATTTCGCCTGGGTGCGAGAAGGCACCCGGCATGTGGTCGGCCTGCCGGAGGAGCTGGGCGGTACTGGAGATCCTTCGCCGACCACGGCACTGGGGGTCTATCACGGCATCGTGGCCGGCGCCGCCCATCGATTGGGCAGTGACCTCCGCGGACTGACAGTGGCCGTGCAAGGCCTGGGCAATGTCGGCTGGAGTCTGTGCCGGTTGCTCGTCGACGCTGGGGCGCATCTTGTGGTGTCCGACATCGATGCGGTGCTTGCACGCAAGGCCGCTGCCGAATTCGATGCGCAGGTCGTCGACCCCGACGCCATCTACGCCGCCCAGGCGGACGTGTTCGCGCCTTGCGCGATGGGTGCGGTCGTGAACGATCAAACCCTGCCCCGGATGAAGTTTCGGGTGATCGCCGGCGGAGCGAACAACCAGTTGGCCCGTGACGAGCACGGCAGGCAACTGCGCGACAGAGAGATCCTGTACGCGCCGGACTTCGTGATCAATGCCGGTGGCCTCATCCGGGTGGCATCGGAGCGCGACGGCTTCGACCCCGTGGGAGTGGATTTGCAAGTCGAGGCCATCGGTGCCACGTTGGGCCGGATCTTCGAACTGTCCGACCGGACGGGCACATCGACCCAGGCCGCGGCCATGCAACTCGCGCAAGAACGGTTGAGCGGCGGCCACGCCCGCAACAGCGCCCGGGTCGAGCGTGTGGCATGACCACCATCGACATCTTGCGGACCCTGGTGGCATTCGATACGACATCGCATCGATCGAACCTCGACCTGATCCACTGGATTGCCGACTACCTGGAAGCGCATCGGGTGAAGGTGCACCTCGTGCACAGCGAGGACGAACGGAAGGCGAGCCTGCTTGCCAGCATCGGCCCCGACACGGTGGGCGGCATGGTGCTCTCCGGGCACAGCGACGTCGTGCCCGTGGCCGACCAGAATTGGAGTTCCGCCCCCTTCACGCTGGTCGAACGCGATGGTCGGTTCCACGGCCGCGGCGCAGCGGACATGAAGGGCTTCATTGCCGCCTGCCTGTCGGCCGTCCCTTCATGGCAGCAACGGTCGTTGGGTCGTCCAATTCACCTCGCGTTCTCCTATGACGAGGAGATCGGGTGCCTCGGCGTTCCACAGCTCGTGAACCGTCTGAAAACGCAAGTGGAGGCGCCTGCGCTGGCCATCATCGGCGAGCCGACCGAGATGCGGATCGGCGTCAGGCACCGCGGATTTTTCGGGCACCGGGCGCTTTTCACCGGCCTGCCCGCGCATTCGAGCGACCCGTCGCTCGGCGCCAGCGCGATCGAGCCCGCCGCCTACCTGGTCACCTGCCTGGCCGGGCTGCGGCGAAGCTTTGCCAGGCAGGGCAACGAGGCCACGCTCAACATCGGCCGGATCGATGGAGGCACCGCCATCAACATCGTGCCAGGCTGCTGTGAGGTCTTGTGGGAGTTCCGTCCGCAAGACGAAGCGGCGGCGGAACTGGTGCGCGATGCGGTCCGGGATGCCTTGATGGACCTCCCCGCCGGCGTCACGGTCGAGGCCGTGCAGATCGCCGGCGTGCCTGCTCTGTCGACGCGCAACAACGACGCGGCGGTCTCGGTTGCGCGCGAACTCGGAGCGCTCTGGCCAGAGGCAGACCTGCCGTTCGGCACCGAGGCGGGCTTCTTCCAGCAGGTCGGTATTTCAACGGTGGTGTGCGGCCCCGGCTCCATCGCCCAGGCGCATCAGCCGGACGAATGGATCTCTGCAACCCAGCTGCAGGCGGCCGATCGCTTCATGCAATCGGCCGGTACATGGGCGCTCTCCGAAGCCACCAACTGACCCACCCCATCATTCATCAGACAGCATGAAAAATCCCGATGCAGCCGCGGTGGCAGACACCACCATCGCCCTCGCCGCCAACGCCCCCCCGACGCACGGTGCGGAGACCCACGATGCCACGCGCCGGATGATCCCCGCCGCGGTCATCGGCAACACGCTCGAGTGGTTCGACTTTGCCGTCTACGGCTTCTTCGCGATCACGATTTCCAGGCTGTTCTTTCCCACGGGCGACGAAACCTCTTCGCTGTTGCTGACCGTGGCGACATTTGGCGTGGGCTTCGTGATGCGGCCGATCGGTGCGGTGGTGCTCGGCGCGCTCGGCGACACACGCGGGCGGAAAGCCGCGTTGTCGACAACGATCCTCCTGATGGCGCTTGGCACGGCAATGATCGGTCTGGCGCCCACATACGCCGATGCCGGCCTCTGGGCACCCGCCTGGATTGTCCTGGCGAGACTGATCCAGGGCTTCTCCGCCGGTGGCGAGGTCGGAGGGGCAACGGCGTTTCTCGTCGAGCATGCACCCAAGGGCCGCAAGGGCTACTTCGCAAGCTGGCAGCAGGCGAGCCAGGCCGCCGCACTGCTGCTCGGCTCGCTTTTCGGCGCGACGCTCACGGGGATCCTGAGCCCCCAGCAACTGGAAGCGTGGGGTTGGCGAATTCCGTTTCTGTTCGGCCTCGTCATCGGTCCGGTGGGCTGGTACATCCGGGCCAGGACGCGAGAACCCGCGACCTTCGAGCGGGCCAAGGCCGCCAACCCACAAGCGTCCCCGCTGAGGCAGGTGATCGGCTCGTACCGCAAGGAAATCGTCGCCGGATTCGGCGTCACCATCGTGTGGACGGTGTGCACGTATTTCTTTCTCGTCTACATGCCGACCTATGCCGTGCGCACGCTGAAGTTGTCGCAGAGTGCCTCGCTATGGGCCAATGGCGCCGGACTCCTGGTGCTGGTTGTCCTGGCACCGATTTTCGGTGGGCTGTCGGACCGGATCGGGCGTCGGCCGCTGCTGATCGGGTTCGCTGCTGCCATCCTCGTTCTGGCCTATCCGGCGCTCTGGCTTCTCACGGTGTTTCCGAGCGCCGCGACCTTGACGGCGGTACTGGTCGTCTTTGCCGTGCTGATCGCCGGGTTCACCGGCCCTGCCCCCGCCGCCATGGCCGAGCTCTATCCACCGGAGGTGAGGTCCACGGGACTGTCCATTGCGTACAACTTCGCGGTCACGATCTTCGGTGGTTTCGCGCCATTCATTGCCACCGCACTGATCGCCCGAACCGGGAGCCCGCTCGCACCTGCGTGGTACGTGATGTTTGCCGCGGCCGCCAGCCTGGCGGCGCTGCTGGCCGGGGGTTCAGTTCTGCGCAACAAGGCTTAGCGCCTCCGACGCAAGAGCATGGACTGCTTCGCAGAATCGAATGTGCAGTTGGAGGTCTATCCGCGCTTCATTGATTGGCTGCGATGCCGCGTTGCAAGTGCGGCGCGGTGAGCTTCGGTCGCCCAGCGGCCGAGTTCGTCGGGGTCGTCCACGACCTCGCTGGGTGCCTCGTAGTAGGTCGCGACCGTTACTTTGTCAGTTCGTCCTGCATAGGTGAAGGGCGCAGCGCCCAAGGCCTCGAAGTTCGGACGGGTCTTGTCGTTCACACGCAGATAGAGCGAGCCCTTCATGACGAACCCGAACTGAACGCCGGCTGCAACCAAGCCAGCGCCGCCGAAGAAGCGCGAGACGCTGACAGATCCGAGCGTCTTGATGCTCTCGGCGAAATCCAGGGCCCGTTCGCGGGCCGAAACGACGCTCATGCCGACTGTTCCTCGCTCGCAGCATGAAAGAAGCCGCTGATCGCCTGAAGGCGTCCATCCTTGGCCAGCACACCGAAACTGGTGCCTGTCTGCAGCGTGGCGCCGCCGGGTCCTTGCAATGTCCATTGCGCAAGCGAGCGATCGTTGTGGTGCAAAACGGATCGGATGCTGAAGCTCGCACCCGGCACGCCGCGCTGGAACTCGCCCATGTAGTTGGACAACACCGAGCGCCCCTGGATGAGACCGTTCGGATCGCAGTAGGTGATTTCGTCGGCAAGACAGGCGATCAGCTCCGAGCCGCGCCTCTCGGCGTCGAGGGACCAGATGGCTGCATAACGTTTCCATAGGGCATCAGGCGTCACAGTGAGCCTCCAGGTTGTCAAACTCATCGAGAACGAGCCGTTCGAGCCCGGCCTTGTCGCAGCCCGCACGAATCAGCACCAATATTCCTTGATAGAACGCCAGGAGCTTGAGCGCGCCCCGCATGGGATCAACCTCACCGCGCAAGGAGCCATCCTGGCGAGCTGCGTTCAGCCTCTCGGCAAAGGTCACCGCCAGGATGCGCATGCCCGCGTCGACACCGGCATGGACCCCTTCCTCGCAGCCCAATTCCACAGCCGAATTTGTGATGAGGCAACCGTAGGACTCACCGTTCGGCTCGTGCAGCAGCGAACGAAACAAAGCGCGCAGACCGGCAAGGCCCGCGGTCGCAGGTGCGTGGTGGTCGAGTCGATGTCGCAGCACGGTCTCGTTGTAGTGCGCAAAGGCCGCATCGAAAACGCCGGCCTTGTCGCCGAAGCTGTTGTAGAGGCTGCCCGCCTTCAAGCCGGTCGCGGCCTCGAGGTCCCGGATCGAGACGGCTTGATAGCCTTTGCGCCGGAAGGCGCGCATCGCGCCGCTGAGAACAGCGTCTTCGTCGTAGGTGCGGAAGCGTCCCATATGATGAGTTTCTTTTTTGATCGATCGTTTTAATATAAGTGATCAAAAAATGCGTGTCAATCAAATTACTCTGGACCGCCTGACTGTGAGCGACCGGACGGGAGACCGCGCCGTCCCTGCGTGAGCACATCGGAAACTTCGCGCACGCTCGCACTCGGGCCGGTCGGTGCGCAAGGCTATGCCGCCTTCAGGACCGACCCCCTTGATTCGCCTCAAGCAAATTGCGCAAGGCCGTTGCCGACGGACCAGTTCTCCTTCGCGGCGTCGGCAATGTTCACGAACACGTCCTCTGGCCGGATGCCGGGGCTTTCGCCCAGCAGCGCCGCGATCCGCTGGAACAGCGCCTTCTTCTGTTCCGCTGTGCGGGTGTTGAACACGGTGATGTGGATGTACACCAGATCGTTGCTCCGGGCCACGCCGAAGGCCGCGCCGTAGCGGAAGTTCGCGGCGTCATGCTCCGTGATGGTCATGAACTGGTCGTCTTCAGGCACGTCGAGCGTTTCGCGTATCGCGCGGTAGAGGCTGTCGAAGATCGCCTGTCGGTAGGCTTCCGGCTTTCCGGCGCGCATTGAAATGTGAAGCAGCGGCATCAGGGGTCCTTTCCATGTTGTTCCGGCCTCATGCTATCTATTTCAATTTGATATCGAAACTTATATCAAAGATAATCAATTGAAATGATAGAACGCCCTCTCGATCTGGATGCCGTCGAGGCTTTCATCCGCATCGTCGAGCTTGGCAGCTTCACGCGCGCGGCCGAAGCCATGCAGACGACACAGGCCGCGGTCAGCTTGAAGCTGAAGCGGCTCGAAGAGAGGCTCGGCTGCCGGCTCGTCGAGCGGACGCCCCGGTCGGTGGAGCTTTCAGCGCGAGGCGCGGCCTTTCTCGAACACGCGCGCGAACTCCTCGATGTGCATGATCGCGCGCTCGCCCTGTTTGCAGAAGAAGCCCGGCAGCGCCTCACCATCGGCATCAGCGACCATGTGGCGGGGCCGGAGCTTCCCGCGCTGATCGCGCGCATGAACGCGCAAGACCCGAAGCTGTTGATCGAAATTCGGATCGGATCGTCGGGCGACCTGCTTCAAAGCTTCGACCGGCGCGAACTCGACACGGTGATCGTCCGCCTGCACGCCGGGCGCAGCGATGGCGAAATGCTTGCCGAAGAAAAATTCGGCTGGTTCGCAGCGCCAGGCTGGCAGCATCGCGCGGGCGAGCCCCTGCCGCTTGCCACGATGGCCGAGCCCTGCGGCGTGCGTGCGTTGGCCGGGCAGCTTCTCGATGCGGCAGCCATGCCCTGGACAGAAGTTTTCGTCGGCGGCGGCGTTGCGGCGGTCGCTGCGGCCGTCATGGCCGGGCTGGGCGTTGCCGCATTGGCGCCGCGCATGCTGCCATTCGGTGCAGTCGACGTGGGCGCCAAGCTCGGGCTTCCCGATCTGCCGCGCTTGCCGGTTCTGCTTCACTCGAGGGTCAAGGACGGCCGGCCGCGCGATGCGCTGGCCGCGCTTTCGGCGGCCTTCAGGAGCGCGGTGCGAAGCTAGGGCTGCGCGGGTCGGACATCCGCGTCTACTTGGCAAGAATCCAGTCCGCGATCTGCTGGACAACTTCGCGCTCAAGCCCATTGAAGCCGTGATAGGCCATGGCCTCGCACGCGTCGCCTTTGTTCTCCCCGCCCTTGAAGCTCAACAGCGCTTTCCTCGGCGAACTCTCGAGCTTCCCCATGAGTGCGGGCACGTCGGCAAACGAGCAATGCGCGCAGCCATCCTGCTCGTGATGCACGACGAGAACGGGGACCCGGACCTTTTCCAGCGGCATGGCCGGGACGGGACGGCCGCCACCGTCAGTGAGAATGGTCGAGCTCAGGACAATGCCGTCCGGGCCTTCGGGACCGGAAAGCTCGGTGGCAACGTACGCTGCAGATTGCGTACCGCGGCTGGTGCCCACGAGCCACACGGGCGCCTTGGCTTGCTCGCGCATCCATGCGATGGCCGCTTTCATGTCGGCCACGTGCTCCGGCTTCTGACGAAAACCGGCGAGGTAGGGCGGACTCTGCCGATCGGACGGAGCGTCGATCACGGCAACCATCAGTCCCTGGTCTGCAAACGACTGCCGCGTGCGAACGAGGAAGTTCCCGGCGCCCCACTTGAACGAACCATTGGGGAAGATCTGCAGCCCCCCGTGTCCGCCTGCGATCAGGATGACGGCAGCCTTTGCTGTCGTTGTTGTCGTCGGCGGYGACAACACGAGCATTCGCTGCGTGACCCCAGGCCGAGTGGGAATATCCACGACCTTCTGCGTGGTCTGTGCCTGGACTTGCGAAACCAGTACAGCCAGGAAGCCCGCGACCCAATATCCGGCAAGGTTGCGCATCGACGATCTCCTGGGTGGAAAAGCCTTCGAGTACCGATGATGTCTCAGGCGCCTGCCGTGCACAATCTGTCGCCTATCGACCATCCCTCTGTACGCCTGCGTGCCGGCCATGCGAATCCACGAACTGAAACGACGCCTCCGGGAAGCCGGCGCGGGCCCCAGCCACGAGCAGCGGATCTTGCGGCTCTGGTCCCATGCGCTCCCCCGCAACAGCGGCAGGCGCCTGCCCGCGAGCTTCTTTCCGTCGTCGCTGCTGGCCGCCCTGCCCGCCATTGAAGCCGAGCTTGCAGGGCTGGCGCGCATCCACGCGGTCCATCCGGGCGCCGATGGTTCCGAGCGGCTGCTCGTCGCCCTCGCGGACGGCCAGACCGTGGAGAGCGTGTTGCTGCCTCGGGACGGCCTGTGCGTCTCTTCGCAGGTCGGGTGCGCCGTCGGATGCCAGTTCTGCATGACGGGCCGGGACGGATTGCTCCGCCAGGTAGGAAGCGCCGAAATCATTGCCCAGGTCGCCCTCGCGCGCATGCGCCGGCCGGTGCGCAAGGTGGTGTTCATGGGCATGGGCGAACCGGCCCACAATCTGGACAACGTGATCGAGGCCATCGACCTGCTCGGCACGGTGGGCAACATCGGCCACAAGAACCTGGTGTTCTCCACCGTGGGCGATCCGCGCGCGTTCGAGAGGCTGCAGCAGGAACGCGTCAGGCCTGCGCTGGCACTCTCGCTGCACACGACCAGGGCCGACCTGCGCAAGAAGCTCCTTCCGCGCGCGCCGAACATGACGCCCGAAGAACTGGTCGCCGCGGGCGAGCGCTATGCGCGGGCCACCGGCTACCCGATTCAGTACCAGTGGACGCTGCTGGAAGGCGTCAACGACGGGCCAGAGGAAATCGAAGGCATCGTCAGGCTGCTCTCCGGCAAATACGGCGTGCTGAACATGATCCCGTTCAACGCAGTGGATGGCGTGGCGTTCAGCCGCCCGTCGTGGGAGCGCTGCGAACAGATGGCTCGCACGCTGCACCAGCGGGGCATCCTGACGAAGCTGCGCAACTCGGCCGGCCAGGATGTCGACGGCGGGTGCGGCCAGTTGAGGGCGCGTGCAGCCGAAGTGCGGGTGGTGACGCTTCGAAGGGCCGAAGACCGGCCTTGAAGGCAGGCCGTTCCCTCATGGGAACGAGGCCACCCAATCCCAGACCTGTCCCGGCGCCTCGACCATCACGTTGTGGCCGTGCGCCCCCAGGTCGCGGGCATCGGGATCGATGGAGCAGGTCTGCGCCAGAGTCACCAGCGCGTCGTCGCGCCCGCGGGCCAGATGGACGGGGCAGCGCGCCAACGTCGCCAGTTCGGCCAGCGGCGGCTTGCCCACGGCATTGGCGCGAGGATCCATCGCGAGGCGCCAGCCATCGGCGCCGTGCGCGGCGATGATGCCCCGCGCGACGACGGGTGCCGCTGCATTGGCGACCCCGGCAAGACCAGCGACCTTCAGGTACCTGTCCCACGCTTCTTCTTCCGTGGAGAACCTCTTGGCGGGCTGGGATGCCAGCGTCTCCATGCGGCGGAGTTCTTCGTCGGTCCACGCGACCTTGATGCCGGCCGCGAAAACCCGGTGCGGCGTGACACCGAACCAACCCGTCGCCAGGGCGAGGCCGATCACCCCACCCAGCGAGTGTCCGAGAACCACGAGGCGGCCCTCGGGATGGACGTGCGGCAGCACGGCGCGCCCGACGCTTGCCGCGTACTGGCCGATGGCATAGGAGTCCTGCCGGTCGGATTGGCCGTGGCCAGGCAGGTCGAGAACCACCCAGCGGCCGCTCCAGCGAGTGCCGGCATCGGCACACATGGGCGACCACACAGCGCCTGTCGCGCCCATTCCGTGCAGCATGAGAAGCAGGTCCGAGCCTTCGCCGCCTTGTTCGGTGTACATGTCCGGTGCCTTCATCGCATCTTCAGAAAGGACGGTCGCCATAGGGCTCGGTGAAAAACTCGGTTTGACTCACGATTGTTTGCCGCACTCGCATTCGCGGTCTTTTGTTTCGCAACAAGCGCAAGCCTTCGAACTATTGTCGGATTGACGAATACCAAGCCCGACCGCCAAATACCGGGGCAGTCGCTTGAGGAGATCGAAATGCTATCCAGCCTACTTCAGTTGTCTCGCCGTGGTTTGTCCCGTCAGAGAGATGCCTTCATTCTGATGACCACGTTGACTGCGCTGTCGTCCTGGCTCGTGTTCTGGTTCGGCGAATGAACCGTTCGTGCACAGCCTCAGCCCAACCGGATTGACAATTCCACGTCGTCGGCGAACGACACGGACAGGTATCCGCTATCGCGAGAGCGCACGCGTGCAAGGTACTCCGGGCTGTGGTCGGCGTTGTCTGCCACGATCAGCGCACCCGGCCGCAGGCGGCTCTCGACCAGTGCCAGGACGTCGTTGTAGAGCGACTTTGCGCCATCGAGCAGCAGCAGGTCGATGGACTCCGGAAGGTCGATCGCCAGCGTCTTCAGTGCATCGCCTTCTCGGACTTCGACCAAGTCGATCACGCCCCCTTCGGCCAGGTGCTCGCGGGCCTTGGCGACCTTCGACGGCTCGAACTCGCTGCTGATCAGGCGGCCGCCGCCGTTGTCGCGCAGCGCCGCGGCCATGTACAGGGTGGACAGACCGAAGGAGGTGCCGAACTCCACGATGTTGCGCGCGTTCGTGCTGCGCGCCAGTTGGTACAGCAGCACGCCGGTCTCACGAGACACCGGCAGCCACAAATCCTTCATCCGACTGTAGAAGTCGAGGTATTCGGTCTTGCTGTGCATCAGCCGCTGGCGTTCCTCCGGGTTCATGCTCGCGATGGCAGGGCTGGTTGCCGCGTCGGCCTGCAGGAACAGGCGGTCCAGCAAGGGTGCCAGCGGTGCAGTGGTCAAGGTCGTCATAGGGTTCTTTCGTTTGAAAAGCAGATGCGAAATAATATGAAGAACCCTTCATATTTTCCATTCGCGTTGCGGATCCCTCCCATGACCGACCGTCGAAGTGCCTCTATCTCCTCTCGCAGACAGCCCAGGCAAGCGCGCTCGGCCAACCTCCTCGCGGCCATTCTTCAAGCAGCTATTCAGGTTTTGGCGAGAGAAGGCGTGAACCGCTTCACAACGACACGCGTCGCCGAGAGGGCCGGCGTGAGCGTCGGATCGGTTTATCAATACTTCCCGAACAAGGCGTCGATCCTGTTCCGCCTGCAGAGCGACGAATGGCGGCAGACCACAGAGATGATGCGCAGCATCCTCGAGGACGCGCAACGGCCCGCACTCGAGCGCCTGCGCATGCTCACGCACGCCTTCATCCGCTCCGAGTGCGAGGAAGCAGAAGTGCGAACGGCGCTCGGTGACGCCGCCCCGTTTTACCGCGACGCGCCCGAGGCACAAGAAGCGCACGCCGCCGGCGACGAAATTGTGCGCGTGTTCATGAAGCAAGCCCTGCCAGCGGCTTCCAACGCCACGCGCGGAATGGCGGGCGACCTGATCGTGAGGACGCTCAGCGCAGTGGGGAAAGACTTTTCCGAGAGCCCTCGAACCGCCGCCGAGATCAAGGCCTGGGCGAACTCGATGGCTGACATGTTTTGCGCCTACCTGGAAAGCCTTGCATCGCGCTGAGCCAGCGCTCACGCATGCAGTCATCGGCTCGATGGCTGGCTCGGTATCGGCCCATGCACCTGCCGGTTGCGGCCTTTGCGCCTTCTTGCCTTGGACATTCAGCACACGGCGTGGATATGCATACTGCGCCCATGCTCACGCCGCCCCTGATATCGCACCTTCGACCCGCCCGCTGGGTGGGTGCCCTTCTGGCGTTCACAAGCATGTCCGTGCATGCAGAGCCCATCGTGGATTTCTTTCGCATACTGGGCTGGGCTGCTGTCATGGGCTTGGGACAGGTCGTGGCCTGGGGCCTGGGACTGGCGCTTGTCTTCGCAATGACGTTCCTCGTGCCCGGCGCAATCCTCCGGGCACTGGTGCGCGCCCCGCTGCTCTGGGCTCTGTGCCTGCTGATGGCGCCTCGCTGGCGCGTGGGGCCATGGGGCTGGAGCAGCATCCTGCTGGGCCTGGCAACCGCGGCTTTGGGCGCCTGGCTTGTCGAGCGCCGTTGGAATGACGACGACATGGATGTTGACCTTCTTGATTGACACATTAGGACCAAACGATGGGTTTGCTTCGCAGGGCAATTGCGCTTGCCATCTTCCTCGGTGCGACCTGCGTCGCGATCGAGATGCGTTCGGGCGGTTCTGCGCTGGGAGGGATCTTCTTCATCCCCGCAGTGCTTGTCGCCTTCTTCGCGCTCGTCGTCGCCATATTCAACCTCCCGATCCTGGGTGAGGGCCGGTTCGAGGACAGCGGTTTCGAGCGGACCGTGCTGTCGCCGTGGCAGTTGAAAGTCTTCGGCATTTTCCTGGCGCTCCTCTTCGGGGGAGCGCCCATCTACATTGCCGTGCGAGGCCTCTTCAGAGGCGTCATTCCCGCACCATGGAGGGCCCCGGACATCGTGCTGGCACAGGCGCCGGTGCACTTCCTGCTCGCTTGCGCCGTCTTTGCGGGAGCAGGCGTACTGCTTGCAGTGCTGATCGTGAAGGGAATTTGGCGAGTCAGCGTTCCGTCCCGTTGATTCATAGGCGCGCGAACTGCATGGGATGAGGCGTCCTTGGAGAGGGCCGCTTGCCTCGGATTTGATCAACGACTTGGAGCTTCGAGTCGATCATTCGCAACCGGCGTCGGCTGCTTCTCAAGCACGCACGGGCAATTGTTAATTTTCTTCAGCGATCTCGTGTTGCGCCTATTGCTCTGTGCAATCCGTCACACACCCCGGTAGCGCCTTTCAACAGACCACTTTCGAGCGCTTCCGCCCCCCGACCAGCCCTCCATAATCTTTGACGAGGCTCTCGGTGCAAGCCGTCATCGACCTGCCAAGCCGTCGCTCCAAATCTACGTTCAACAAGAGACCGAAATACGACCTATGAAATCCAAGTTGATAGCTGCTTCGATCGCAGTCATCTGCAGCACGATCGCGACTGCGCAGACCTCACCGGGGATCGACGAGACTGCGTGGTTCCAGGCTACCTACAAGGAGCTTGTTGAAATCAACACCACGTATTCGGTAGGCAATACGACAGAAGCCGCGAAAGCAGCACAGAAGCGGTTGATCGAAGCCGGACTCCCGCCAAATGATGTTGAAGTGATCGAGCCGTTCCCGAAGCGAGGCAATCTTTTAGCGCGTTACAAGGGAACAAGCACGAAGAAACCGCTGTTGCTTCTGGCTCACCTCGACGTGGTCGAGGCCAAACCAAGCGAATGGAAGACCGATCCTTTCAAGCTTGTGGAGCAGGATGGTTACTACATTGCGCGAGGAGCCATTGACGACAAGGCGATGGCGTCATCGTACATATCCGTCTTGGCGCAATTGCGACGCGAAGGCTTCGTCCCCGATCGCGACATTGTTGTCGCACTGACCGCAGATGAAGAGCGCGATGTACCGTCGAACGGCGCAGCTTGGCTCCTCAAGAATCGACGCACGGATGTGGATGCGGCGTACGGCATCAATGAAGGAGGTCGAGGCGAGCTGAAAAATGGGAAGCCCCTGGTCCATGTCGTGCAGATCGGCGAGAAGACCTACCTCGACTTCGCTTTCGAGGCCTCCGGCCCCGGAGGCCACAGCGCGCGGCCCACGCCCGACAACACCATCTACGACTTGGCAGAAGCGCTGGCTCGACTGCGCCAATACCAGTTCCCGGTTCAACTCAGCGATGCAACGCGAGCCTACTTTGAACGAACGGCGACCCTGCAGGACGCTGCGACGGCTCTCGATTTCAAAGAAATCGCCACAGGAAAACCATCGCCAGGAGCAATCGATCGATTGTCGAAACGCTCGGCAATCATCGGCCTGCTGCGGACCACCTGCGTTGCAACGATGCTCGAAGGCGGTCACGCACCCAATGCGTTGGCCCAGCGAGCAAGGGCGACGATCAACTGTCGTGCGCTTCCTGGCGAGAACGTCGCCGCAGTTCGCTCCAGCCTTGAGGAAATTGCCGGACCCGGGGTGAAGGTATCGGACATCGAAATTGGCGAGTCGGCCCCGGCCTCGCCATTGAATCCAGGGCTTATGGGCAGAGTGGACAAGATCAGCGAGGCCATGTGGCCTGGCGTTCCCGTCGTCCCGACCATGGGCGTCAGCACAACCGACAGCCGTCTATTTCGCGCAGCCGGCATACCGATGTACGGCGTCTCCGGCCTCTTTGTTGATCCGGAGCAAACAGGGATTCACGGGTTGAATGAGAAAATCGGCATGAAACAGTTGCTTGACGGTCGTGAGTTCATGTACCGCTTGATCAAGAGTCTGAGTTCGGATGGGGATTGACATCAAAGTCGAGGCTTCGCGCTCCATCAGACCAAATCAAGAACCGCTCGTTTGAATCGACTACGCGTCGAGAGCCCGCCAAGCTCAAAGCAGCGACCGAGCGAAACTTCTCAATTGTCGATTCAGGGCTCATCTTTTTTGCCACCTTTTGCCGTCACACAAATCGGAGGACCACAGGCCAACGCGCAGCCAGCGCGAACTTGTCTTCCACACCTTGTTCGGGATCTGCGCGAACTGAATGCAGTGTCTTGTGCATGGTCAGGATGCAAACCGATCCCAACCTCCGCCTAGGGAAGGTCTGAACAGGTCACCAATTGGCCTTCGATGAGGGCCAATGATGCGCATGGTGATGAATCGCATCGCCAGATACCCCGAATCGATGAGGCCTGCGCGTGATCCAGCACCCTCAGGCTGTTCGCAGACGTGTCTGTCCCATCATCGCCATCAGTTTCTTGTGCGCCATCCACAGATTAGACAGCGCAAACTGACCTTGCCCCTGGAATCCGTATCCCATAGCTGAGCTCAGGAGTTGGCTTGCTTGGGTTGATTGGCAAGCCAGTCCTGCTCGAACTGCATTGGGCTGACGCAGGCTAGCGTCGAATGCAGTCGAGCACGGTTGTACCAGAGCAGCCACGCGACGGGTTCGTCCCTGGCCTCGCGCTTGGTCTTGAAGCGTTGTCCGTGCAGCCGCTCGACCTTCAACGTAAGCAGTCAGGCAACACATACTTGACGCGCCCGAGGACCGCAGTTTCTAGCTCAATGGCGCCCAGCGATGCGGCAGCAATACGTCGATGTCGCGTACCGGGTGCGTCGGCAAACGCGTGAGCACGTCCCTGATGTACGCGTACGGATCATGCCCATTGAGCTTGGCCGATTGGATCAGACTCATGATGGCCGCGGCACGCTGGCCTGCCATCAACGTGCCAGCGAACAGCCAGTTCTTTCTGCCCGTGGCCCAGGGCCGGATCTGCTGCTCGTCGAAGTTGTTGTCGATCGGCAGCGCCGGATCCTCCAGGTAACGCGTGAGCGCCACCCAGCGCTTCAGGCTGCAGTCGATCGCCCTGGCTGTGGCAGTCCCGGGCGTGATCCTGGTGCGTTGCGCCAGAAGCCATTCATGCAGTGCCTTCGCGATGGGCACTGCGCGCGTTCGTCGCTCATGCAGACGCTGCGCTGGCTCCATCGCCTTGACCTCGCGCTCGATGCCATACAACTGCCCAATGAAGTCGATGGCAGTGCCTGCGATGGTGCTCTTGTTGGTGAGGTGCAACTCGACGAACTTGCGACGCGCGTGCGCCATGCAGCCCACCTCTGTCATGCCCAACGCGAAGCCGGCCTTGTAGCCCGCGAAGTCATCGCACACGAGCCGCACGCCGCACACGCTCGCCGACAGCGTCGAGCGTGGCAGGGCGAGCCCGGCGCGAGCGAAGATCTGTTCCTGGCGATACAGCGGCAGGTGATCGGCGTACTTGGCGACCAGCACCTGGGCGAGCAGGCCCGACGTCGGGATGCCCTTGTCGATGATCTCGGCAGGCACTGGCGCCTGCGTCGGCGTGCGGCAACGCGTGCATGCCCACTTGCCGCGGATATGGCGCTCGACGGTGAAGACGCCGGGGGCGTAGTCGAGCTTCTCGCCCACGTCCTCACCGATGCGCACTGGCACGACCGCTACCACCATGACCCCGCCAACCGATGGTTGAGGTCAGTGATCTCCGATCTCTTCCTCGAATGGCGGAAGCCGGGGCTCTCTCACGGCCGCCCACGCGGCAAGCGGAGCGCGGCTGCGAACCGTTGTTCTTAGCGGCGACGCGCAGAGTGACCAAAACGTCGCGTATCGCGTATCACGCCAATTTCCCAAAGTTCACCTCCGCGGCTTCGGCGCCAGGCCAGACTTCCCGCTCCAGCGCGTTCGCGACTGTGCGCACGAGCAGCCCCTTGGCTTCTCGTACGGCTCGCGAATGGCCACGGCCGATGTTCTCCAGGAGCGCCCAAGTGACAAATTGCCCCCGCACCGGCGCCCACGAAAGTCCTTCCTTCTGGCTGGGCAAGCCGTGGACTGATGAGGCGGGTACCACGGTATGGCCGACGTTGCGCCGAACCAGCGCAAGACAAATCTGCAAAGTGTCAGATTCGGCCACAAGTCGCATCCGCAAGCCCTTACGCTCCATCGCCTTCTCGATTTGCATCCGCGCCACGTTGGGGCGTCCTGCCATCACCAGCTTGAGTCCGTCCAGCTTGCCAAGCGCGACCGGGCTTTCGGCACGCAGGCTCTCGCTCGCTGGGCCAACAAGAATCAGAGGCTCGCGGATCAGCAAGCTCTGTTCATAGCCAGACATCGGCGCCGGGTCATAGGGCAAGATCGCAAGATCGAGCAGCCGTGCCGCAACGAGATCCCGCAGCACGTTACTCACGCCTTCGTGCACGCGAACAGCGATTCCCGGGTGCTTGGAAATCAGTTGCTCCACGAAGTCGGCTGTGAATACGTTTCGCCATGCAGGCGGGGTGCCCAGCGCGAGCTGCCCGACCGCACGCTCTCCCACCTGCTCCTTCAGCAACGAAAACTGCCGCAGCAGCGGGCGGACCCGATCAGCCAGCAACTGGCCCGCCTCTGTCAAATGAACGCCCCCCTGGGAGCGGCGAAACAAGGCATTACCCATCTCATGTTCAAGCGCGGCGATGTGGCGGGACAACGCCGGCTGCGACAGATGAAGATTGGCCGCAGCCCGATTGATGCTGCCCAGTTCGGCAACGCGTACGAAGTACTCCAGGTGATCTATGTTCATGGCACATTACCCGAATAGTGGATAACTACTGCAGAAAATGAGCATTATGCGCAGAACCACTACGACCCTAGGATCGGCGCATGAAGACAACCATTCAAGGCACCGAGCGCTTTCTTTCCTCCGACATATTTGGCCGCGAGACGCGGAGTCGGCGGCTGCGAAAGGATGGCGGGGCGTGGACCGAGCCCTCACGCGAACTGCCGGTCTACCATCGCTGCGATGTTCTGGTCGTCGGCGGTGGCCCCGCCGGCTGCGCGGCGGCCGCAGCCGCGGCCGCGACGGGCGCCGACGTGACCCTTCTGGAGCGCTACAACCACCTTGGCGGCCTCTCCACCGGCGGCCTGGTCATCTGGATCGACCGCATGACCGACTGGGAGGGGCGGCTCACCATCCAGGGCTTCGCGCGCGAGCTCATGGAGCGCTTGCCACCCGATGCCGTCGCTGGACCTTCCCCCGATGAATGGGGCTCGCGCGACCCGACCCGGGCGCATTACTGGAGCCTGCGCACCGCGGCCTTTCACGGCATGGTGACGCACTCACCGACCATCGATCCGGAGCGTTTAAAGCTGGTGTCGCAACAGCTGCTCGTCGAGCGCGGCGTGCGCATCGTCTACCACTCATGGGCCGCCGCGCCCATCGTCGAGGACAACGTCGTACAGGGCGTCGCTTTCGAGAGCAAGGAGGGGCGCATGGCCATCCTTGCAAAGGTCGTCGTGGACTGCACGGGAGATGGTGACATGTTCAGCCGTGCCGGCGCCCCCTCCACCTCGGACATCGACGAGGACGATGTCCATCACTGCATGAACACGGCCTTCCTGCTGGCGGGAGTGGACATGGTCAAGTGGATGGAGTTTCGCGACACACAGCCCGCCCAGTTCGCCGAATTCACGCGCCGGGGGCGCGAGGAGCTTCGCCTTTTCGAGCGGCCTTTCGTTTCATGGCGAAATGACATTGCCCTCTTCATGGGCCCGCGCCAGACGGGCTTTTCCGGCCTGGACGTCGACGAGCTTAGCGAGGTGGATATCCGCTCGCATGTGCTCATGGCCCAGCACCTGGACTATTACCGCGCACACGCGCCGGGTTTCGAGAACGCTTTCATGATGCTCAGCGGGCCGCAGCTGGGCGTGCGCCATACGCGTCGGCTCATTGGCGTTGGGAGCGTCCTTAGGCAGGACTGGCCGACCGCAACGATTCATGCTGATGAGATCGGCGTCACGCCCGCCGTGTCGCCCAAATTTCCCAACATCTCGGTTCCTTATGGCGCTCTCGTTCCAGCCAGGCTTGACGGATTGCTGGCCGCAGGCCGACATATCTCGTGTGACAGGAATTCGCATGGATTCATGCGTGAAATACCGCAGTGCTGGCTCACGGGGCACGGTGCGGGCGTTGCCGCGGCGCTTTCGGCGTCGCAGGGGGTCCAGCCTCGCCATGTCGACATCGCCAGCCTGCAAGACGAATTGCGCAAACAGGGAGCCGTGGTCAGAAGCGACGCCGACGTTGGCACGGACCTACATCAACAGGAGACGACATGATCAATCGCAGACAACTCGTCACGGGCCTGGCCGCTACGGCTTTTGCGGGTCGGTCGCTCGCACAGACGTTTCCCGCCAAGCCCCTCACCTTCCTGGTGCCCTATCCGCCGGGTGGGCCTGGAGACCTGATGGCACGTTCGGTCGGCGAAGTGCTGGGCGAGCGGCTCGGTCAGCCGGTCCTCGTCGACAACAAGCCCGGTGCAGGCGGCCAGATCGTGGGCACAGCCCTTGTGAGGGCGCCCGCAGATGGCTACACCTTGATGCTGGGGGATACCTCCACGCTCGGCATCAACATGGTCACGTACAGCAGCTTCGGCTGGAACCCTCCGTCGGACGTCCGGGGCGTCGCACCGATCCTGGTGATGCCTATCGTGCTGCTGGTCCCCGCCTCGAGCCCCTACCAATCTGTGGCTGAACTGGTCGCTGCGTCCAAGAGCAGAGGCATCAACTACGCGTCGCAAGGCGCGGGCAGCGCGGGCCATCTTCTGGGCGAACTGCTTCGCGATGCGGCGGTAGGAAATTTCAACCACATCCCCTACAAGGGCTCTGCGCCCGCGATGAATGATCTGCTGGGGGGCCAGGTCGACATGCTCTTCGACGGCATCGGCCCCGCATTGCCCCATCTGCGTGCCGGCAAGCTGCGCTGTCTCGCCGTGGCGGGTCCGGTGGCGCTGCCGCAGCTGACTGGGGTGCCAACGATGGCGCAGCTCGGCTACCGCGGCGTCGAGCTCTCGATCTGGTTCGGCGTGGTCGTCAAGGCCCGGACCCCGGACGCACTGGTGCAGACGCTGAACAAGGAAGTGGCCTACGCGATGAAGCAACCAAAGGTCAGGAAGCGGTTCGAGGACCTTGGGTTCCAGTTTCTCGACATGCCGGCTGAACAATTCACGAAATACATCCGCTCTGAAGCCGAGCGCTGGGGCAAGTTCGTGCGGGCTCGCAGGATAAGCGCCGACTGAAAGATGCTGATGCTTGAAGGAAAAACAATAGTCGTTACGGGCGCGGCCTCGGGAATTGGCGCGGCGACGGCGGCGCTTGCGGCCTCTTACGGCGCCAGCGTGATCTCGGTGGATATCCAGAGGCCCGCCCACCCCGTCGGCGATTTCGTGGCGACCGATCTTTCGGATGAACGCTCGATCGACGCACTGGTCGCGAAATTGCCCTATGGAATCGACGGCCTGGCCAACATCGCCGGCCTGCCGCCCACGCGCCCGGCTGCTGCCGTGGTGAAAGTGAACCTGGTCGGGCTGCAACGCCTTACGCTGGGACTGGTGCCCAAGATGGCCAACGGTGCCTCTATCGTGAACCTTGCGTCACTTGCGGGACTTGGATGGGCCGAAGCAAGACAGGTTGTCAAAGAAAGCTCGGGCCTTCAATTGGGCGATGTCGATGCATTCTGCCGCGGGCATGAAATCGAAGGTGCGCGCAGCTATTTCTTCTCGAAAGAAGCCCTGATCGTCTGGACGATGGAGAACCGGTGGACCTGGCGCGACCGGGGCATTCGCATGAATGCCGTCAGCCCCGGCCCTGTGGACACGCCCATCCTCAGGGACTTCATCGAAACCCTGGGCGCGCGCGCAGAAGAGGACATGAAAGTCATGGATCGACCGGGCACGGCCGCCGATATCGCGCCGGTCGTGTGCTTTCTGCTGTCCGACGGATCAGCATGGATTCGCGGCACCAACATCCCTGTGGATGGTGGCATGCATTCGAACGTACTGCTGCAAATGAACGGCTTTGAAGAACATGTCTGATCTCTCCATGTTGATCAATGGACTGCAAGTGTCCGCCGAAAACGGCGCGACCTTTGAACGGCTCAATCCCCTGGACGACTCCATCGCCACGCGCGCGCCCGCCGCCACCGCAGCCGACGCGCGCCGTGCTGCGGACGCCGCGGCACTCGCATTTGCCGGATGGAAGAAAACCGGACCGAACGAGCGCCGCGCGCTGCTGCTTAAAGCTGCCGCCCGCCTGGAAGCGAAAACGCCGCTATTCATCGAAGCGGTCGCCGCCGAAACCGGCGCCTCGGGGATGTGGGCTGGATTCAACGTCACGCTCGCCGCCGGCATCATCCGCGAAGCGGCGGCCCTCACAACGCAGGTGACCGGCGAAGTAATTCCTTCCGACGTTCCGGGATCACTGGCGATGGGGATTCGGCAGCCGGCTGGTGTGGTGCTTGGCATCGCGCCCTGGAACGCGCCCGTCATCCTCGGTGTGCGGGCCATTGCAACGCCGCTGGCGTGCGGCAACACGGTGATATTGAAGGGCAGCGAGAACTGCCCGCGCACGCACCAGCTGATCGTCGAATCATTCGTCGAGGCAGGGTTTCCCGCCGGCGTGGTGAACTACCTGACGAATGCGCCGGAAGACGCTGCTGCCTTGGTGGAAGAGTTGATTGCCCATCCCGCCATCCGACGCGTGAACTTCACCGGCTCGACCCGCGTGGGACGGCTCATCGCGCAAACCTGCGCCAGGCACTTGAAGCCGGCGGTGCTCGAACTCGGCGGAAAAGCTCCTCTCGTCATCCTTGACGACGCTGACATCGACGACGCGGTGAATGCCGCCGCCTTCGGATGCTTCGCCAACAGCGGCCAGATCTGCATGAGCACGGAACGTGTCATCGTGGATGAAAAGATCGCCGACGAGTTCGTCAAGCGCTTCGCCACGAAGGCGCAGGCCTTGCCGCTGGGTGATCCGCGTAAGCCCGAGCCCGTCGTGCTCGGCAGCGTGGTGGGAATGAGCACCGTCGAACACTGCAATGCACTCATCGACGACGCCATCGGCAAAGGCGCGAAACTGCTTTGTGGCGGCAAGGCAAAGAACACCCTCATGCCCGCCACCCTGCTCGACTTCGTCACGCGCGAAATGAGGATTTACCACGAGGAGTCCTTCGGGCCGGTCAAGGGCATCGTGCGCGTCAAGGGCGTGGACGAAGCCGTCGCATGCGCGAACGACAACGAGTACGGGCTGTCTGCCGCTGTCATGGGCCGCGATGTGGCCCGCGCCTTCAACGTCGCCGGCCAAATTGATTCCGGCATCTGCCATGTGAACGGGCCGACCGTGCATGACGAGGCGCAGATGCCCTTCGGCGGGGTCAAGGGAAGCGGCTTTGGCCGGTTTGGCGGCCGTGCCGCAATCAATGAGTTCACAGACTTGCGCTGGATCACCGTGCAGATGGGACCGCGCCACTATCCATTCTGATCGCTAGGCTCAGTGCACGTAGGTCAGAGTTTTTTCACCACTTTTCCATCACGAACCAATAGATATGAACGTCCTCTCTATACAAGGCAGCATCGGCGGCAGCGCGTCGGTCACGCGCGCCCTTTCCGCCGCATACCTCGATCGCCTCAAGGCGGCTCATCCCGATGTCGCCATCGTCGAGCACGATCTGGCCGCCCAGCCATTGGCGCACCTGGGCGGCGAGATGGTGGCCGTGCAACTAGGCATGGGTGGCGAACCATCGGAAGCTGCGTCCTTAGGCAATCGGCTGATTTCCGAACTTGAACGGTGCGACGTGCTCGTACTTGGTTCTCCGATGTACAACTTCGGGATTCCATCCACGATCAAGGCATGGTTCGACTACGTGCTGCGTGTGGGAAAAACATTCCGCTATGTCAATGGCGCGCCGGAAGGCCTGCTTCCGCCAGGCAAGAAGGCCATCGTGTTTGTTGCGAGCGGTGGCGTCTATTCGGAGGGACCGGGCAAGCAGGTTGATTTCTTGGAGCCGCACCTGCGCTGGCTTCTCGCCTTTATTGGAATCACGAACGTGGAGTTTGTGCGAGCCGAGGGTTTGGTTTATGGCGCCGAGGCTGCAAAAGCTGCAACCGACGCTGCGCGCGGCAAGGCTCTGGCATTGGCCGCAGCGTAGGTTGGTGAGAGCGCACGCGCCTCAGGCACGGATTGGCATCGCCCCAGTTTTTCGCGCTGCCGGTCATCGCAGCCAGGAACAGTAAGACACCGTCGCTGCCAACAGTGCGGGGTAGCGCTACAGAACACCCTGCTGCTGACGCGGCAGGAGTGCGTGCGAGTCCAATTCCTCGCCGCTGCGGACGGCACGCGGCGTGACCCGGCCGCCTCGCACCCATGGACATCACAGTATCTGCGCAAGAACCTGCGGCGCGATCCCTTTTTGTCATCGAAAGATTGAGTCATGCCGAGCCCACCTCACCGATCGCCGCGCCAACAGTCGCCCGAACTCGAGGTCGAGTTCGGGCGCTCGCCCGACCTTGGCTACGAGCCGTCGAACGAGGTGGGATTGGTGCGCTGCCTCGCGCATGGCTTTCCGACGCCGCTGGCACGCTGGCATTGCCACGAGGAGTACGAGCTCCATCTGATCGTCGCCACCTCGGGCCAGGCCTTCGTGGGCGACTGGATCGGCTCCTTCGAGCCGGGGCACCTCGTGCTGTGCGGCCCCAAGCTGCCTCACAACTGGATCTCGCTCGACGCACCACCGGAAGGCGTGCCGCGGCGCGACCTGGTGATCCAGTTCCTGCACGATCCGATCTTCGAGGCGGCCCAGCGGATTCCGGAGTTGCTCGAAGCCGTGCGCATGCTCGAGCGCGCGCGCTACGGCATCGAGTTCTTCGGCATGGCCGCCGCCGCCGAAGCGCA